>CAJQOB010000103.1 GCA_905479845.1 uncultured Flavobacteriales bacterium | reverse complement strand
CAAGTATTGGTCTTCAATGCGATGGGACAAACAATCTACAACAAAGAACTTAGCAGTTCAACATCAACAATCGATACTTCGGATTGGTTATCTGGAATGTACATCGTTCGAATCGGTGAAGAAACGCTAAAAGTGGTGAAGACGAACTAAACAGTTCACTAACACTGTAGGAAAGCTTGCGAACGTTCTGTTTGCAAGCTTTTTTTGATTTAAAAAAAGAGAAATTTGTATCTTGTTTCAAAATCAATCGCTCTACATACTTTATGAAGTTACTTTGTTCTATTCTATTCATCGCTGGAGTTCTGTTTGGTAATGAATCTCAGGCCCAAGTTCTGGATCAAATGTCTCATAATGGAATTACACGAGAATTCTATTATTACACACCAAGCACTTGGAATGGAACTGATCATCTCCCATTATTGATCGTACTTCATGGTTTAACGCAAACAGGGGCTGGAGTCATGACGATTACTGATTTCAACGCTATTGCCGAAGCGAATAATTTTATTGTCGTTTATCCAGATGGGATCAACAATGCGTGGAATGCAAACATGAACGTATCCGTTTCGCAAGAAGATGATCTTGGTTTCATCGAACAATTGGCGACGCACTTTCAGACAGACTTTAGCACCAATCCACTTCGGCAGTATTTGTGTGGATTCTCCAATGGTGGCTTTATGAGCCACAAAATAGCATGTGAATCGTCTATGTGTTTTGCTGGAATAGCCACCGTTTCTGGCGGCATGAGCGATACAGTTTACCAAAATTGCAATCCGAGCTATGCCCCGAACATTTTACACATTCATGGAACGGCTGATGCAGTTGTCCCATACTTAGGATCGATCACAACAGGAGTTTCCGTTGATGACATGTTGGAGTTTTGGCAAAATCATTTGACCTGTGACCTCACTCCTACTTTCAATGCAATGCCGAACCCCAATTTATTAGATCTTTCTCACCCTGAACGTTACACATACACGAATTGCACTCCTCAAGGGCAGCTTGAACTGATCAAAGTGGTTGGTGGTGGACATCAATGGCCCGGTATTTCTACATTGGTTGGAGGAGTTGGAACAATCAACATGGACTTTTACTCCCCACAAGAGATTTGGGATTTCCTCGATGGACGTGAATGTCCCGATACTGCGGACGTAACAGACTTGGAGCATGATGCAAAAACGGTAATTGCGATCTACGACTTGTTAGGAAGAGAAACAATATTTAAACCGAATACGCCTTTGCTTTATCAATACTCTGATGGCTCGGTTGAAAAGAAAATGACCTTAGAATAAATGAGATTACCACTATTTCTTTCAACCTTGCTTTTGTTATCGCTGTCAGCGTGTTCTCCTCCAACAAAACAAGAAGCCCTCGATTACTACGAAAAAGTTCGTTTTGAAATATGTGATGATATTCTCATTCAACTCGACGAACAACAAAATGAACTAAAAAGCTATGCGAGTGAATCTGGAAAGCTGATTGACGGACCAACTTCTGAAGAACATACGGTCATGCTCGCCAATTACACGAAAAACCTGAGAGATTTAAAGGCTTGCTTGGTTGAACTGGAGGAAATAGATGTACTTGGAGATGAAGCTGAATTCTTAGAGGCAATGAAACTGTATTTGTACACGCGGGTTCGTTTTGAAGAAGAGGTTGTGCAGAAATTCATCACAAAACTCAAAGGTGGAATGATGCCGGGAGAAACCACATTTCTTTCTCTTTTTACAGGCCGCATGATCGAATTGATTGAACAACAGGAAGACCTCGTTTCTGCAGAGGATGAGTTTATTGAAGAGTTTAAAATTACCGATGAAGAGTTCGAAGAGATTTACTCAAAGTACTATTATTGATCACGAACTACAAGATAGCATCGAACATCCGACCTTGTTCAATGCCCAATCTGGGCGTTTCTCAAACCACTTTTCCATTTCTGATTGCTCGTCATACGGACGAAGCAAGAGTTGATACAATTCATCGATCAAACTGTAGTCCTCTTTTTCCGCTGCCTCAATAGCCAATTGTGCCATGTAATTTCTCAGCACATATTTAGGATTGATGGCATTCATCGCGGCTCCACGATCTTCTTTCACTCTCGTCTCTTCTGTCAATCGAACGGCATAATCACCGAGCCACGACATCCAAGAATCAACGAAGGCATCGAACTTTTCATTTTCCAGATAACTTGCTTTTCGAACCAGATCAATGAAGGATTTCGCATTTTCAAATTGACTTAAATTTCTGAAGAAAATCGTCATGTCGATAGTAGAATTCTCCAGTAATTCTTTCAATTCATCAACAAGTTGCGCATCAAGGTTTGTTCTTTTTTCAAGTCCAATTTTAGACAGCATCATATCGAGGTAATCAGACAAATAATCGTCTTTGAATCCATGTAAAATCTTCTCCAGAGGTTCTACTTCATCAATTAGAGGATATAGTGCATTTGCCAACTGCGTTAAATTCCAAAGTGCCACCGATGGTTGATTCCCATATCGGTACCTTCGGTTCTGAGCATCTGTTGTATTTGGAGTCCAAGACGGATCGTAGTTTTCCAACCAACCGTATGGTCCGTAATCAATGGTCAAACCAAGAATTGACATGTTATCGGTGTTCATTACTCCGTGAACAAATCCAACGCGTTGCCAATGAATAATCATTGTTTTCGTTCGATTCACAACCTCTTGAAAGAACTTCAAATATGTCTCTTTTGAAGGCTCACCAAAATGCGGATAGTGCTCTTTTATCACATGATCCGTTAACCTTGTCAAGTTCTCAATATCTTTCCGAGATGTAAAAATTTCAAAGCTGCCGAAACGAACAAAACTTGGAGAAACGCGGCAAACAATTGCACCTGGTTCATCCTTCATATTACCGTTGTACATAACGTCACGCGGAACTTGATCACCTGTCGTCACCAAGGATAAAGCACGCGTACTTGGAACTCCCAAATGATGCATTGCCTCGCTGCACAAGTACTCACGAATGGAAGATCTCAACACAGCCAAACCATCAGAGCCACGAGAATAAGGTGTTGGTCCAGCTCCTTTCAATTGAAATTTCCAATTAGAGGAATTGATGTTCAATTCGGCAATATTTGTTGCTCTCCCATCGCCCAATTGTCCAGCCCATTGTCCAAACTGGTGGCCACCATAACACATCGCATACGGTGCTGTACCTTCTAAAACTTTAGCTCCACTAAAAACTGTTAGAAATTCAGTCGATTCTAAATCTTCTTGACTTAGGCCTATATGGTCAGCCATTTCCTGAGAGACATGAATCACTTCTGGCTTGGAGGGAATTCGGGGAATTACAAAAGAATAACAAGCTTCTTGAACTTGTCTACGAGTATTTTCTCTATTTTTATC
>CAJQOB010000102.1 GCA_905479845.1 uncultured Flavobacteriales bacterium | reverse complement strand
GGACAACATGTCGACGGAAGAAGAATCGAAGTCTGTTGCGATGGAATTGCCAAACGGAGAGTTTCGGCTAATACCAGAAGCTGAACACCCCATTGAAAAAATGAACACTTCCGAACTGTATAAATTGATAGAAGCATTTGTTTTCTAGAGACTTGAAATCGGATCGATCGAGTAAGCTTTATGGTTGCAAGTATAAAATAACTTATCTTTGCGAAGCGAAAACTCCCTAAGTCATTCATAAAATGGGTGAAAACATTGAGGCCATTAAGAGAAAGGCCTATTTTTTGGAAGTCGTAAATGACTTTTCTTCCCGTCTACTACATGTGAACACTGTGGATGGAGCCGTCTGGGCTATCACCAAGTATGCAGTCTCGCGCTTGAGTTATGCGGATTGCGTGGTTTATTTAGTTGATTCTTCGGGTGAGTTTTTAATACAGAAAGCCGCTTACGGACCTAAGAACGAGGGTGATTTTGATATCAAAAACCCATTAAAGTTACGCGTTGGTCAAGGGATTTGTGGGCATGTTGCGATTACAGGGGTTTCCGAATGTGTTAATGATACCTCGAACGACCCAAGATATACAGTCGATGATTCTGTTCGATTATCGGAAATCGCTGTTCCAATCCTTTCACAAGGAAAAGTGATTGGAGTGATTGATTCTGAGCATCCGGATAAAAATTTTTACTCTTCCCAAGACATTGAAATTCTTGAAACTGTAGCCGCGATGGTATCAGTAAAAATTGACCAGGCTTTAGCACTTGAGCGTTTGGCAAACCATAAAGATGAATTGGAGAAACAGGTTGAAGCAAGTACGAGAGAACTCCAAGAAACAATCGAAGAATTAAGGGCTTCTCACGCTCAGATTGAACAACGAAACAAAGAGAAAGAAACCTTACTTCGAGAGATCCATCATCGCGTTAAAAACAACTTACAGTTGGTCACGAGTCTTTTGAATCTTCATGCGAATCGCCTTGCTAAGGAGGAAGAACGCTTTGTTTTTCGAGACTGTCAAAGTCGTATCAAATCCATGTCGGCAGTGCATGAGCAACTATATCAGAAAGGAAATTTGTCTAAGATCGATGTGAAGGAATACATTGAGGAAATTTGCAAGGAGCTCTTCTTTTCTTACCGATCAGAGGAAGTCATTAAGTTGAGATTGAATTTGGACAAGTATCATTTTGATATTGAAAAATCGATTCCATTTGGATTAATCCTTAATGAGTTAATCGTCAATGTGTTGAAGCATGCCTTCCCATCCAGCCATGGAGGGATTGTTTCCATTGGTTTAAAGGAGCTTTCTGATTCGATAGAGTTATCTATTTCCGACGATGGAGTTGGCTTTGATGCGACGGGTCAATACACCACGATGGGCTTAGACTTGGTTGATACTCTCGTATCTCAAGTGGACGGAGAGTGTACTATTGTTTCGGGAGAATGGGGAACGAAATGTAACGTTGTATTCCCCAAATAGAGGCTTGAACGTCGATTTCTATTGAGGGAGTCTTAAGTTTTTCGAAAGCTACCCGTTGAAGTTAAAAAGACACCCACAAAAATCACTAACATGTATCCAACCTTTTCAAGAGTGATTGTGTCCGTGTAATCTTCGGATAAGCCCCACATTCCGAATAGAAATGTAAAAATCATCACCAATACAGGTTGAAGGTAAATGTAGGAGCTCGAAACAGAAGGACTTAAGAATTTCAATCCATAAACGGTCAATAGGTAGGCGAAGAAAGTGACACCGATAATGACGTAGAGAATTTTCATGACCGCATCAAATGGGATTTGGGCGAAATTCGTTTCTGCCAGATCCATTAGGGTAGGAGGATAGAAAAGGACATACAGCAATCCAAATGAGAAAATGTAAGTGATGACAGTGAAAGGTTTGTACTTCTTCATTAGTGGTTTCACCAGAACCAAGTAAATCGCATAACCGGCCGCGTTGATGAATAAGAAGAGGTCGCCCAACAAAGAGTCTCCAGAACCTGTTCCAGCCGTTAACGTAAGGAGAATTGCCCCTGTTGCCCCGATTAAAATTCCAACGGATTTCTGCCAGGTTATTTTTTCTTTCAGTATAAAAAAGGAAAGGATGACAACCAGTATTGGATTGATTGTCATGATGATTCCAGCATTAATGGAGGAGGAAAGGTTCAATCCATTAAAGAAGAACAATTGATTAGCGGCAACACCAAAAATCGCACACACTGCAAGTCTGGCTATATCTTTTCGCTCAACCTTTTCTTTTACGAAGAACAATTTGATGATCCAGAACAGAAGGGTCGCTCCAGCTACACGGAGCAAAATGAATACGTTTGGGGTCAAGTAATTGGGCATAACGCCCTTAGCGATAATATGATTTGCACCATAAAGCGCGTTAACGATAAACAGTGCGAGGTGAGCGCGTAATATGTTGCTCACGACTAAGGGTTAAACGATTCCACCGCTTCGGCGACAACTTTCTTCGAATTACCAATGAATACTTCCTCTCCATTAATCATGAAAGGTCGTTTCAAAAAGGTGTACTCTTCCAACATGTACTTTTTGAAGTCCGCTTCGGAGAGATCCATTTTATTGAGTCCCATTGAACGATACTTCATCGCTTTTTTCGAGAAGAGTGCTTCGTATGACCCCATCTTTTCCTTCAACCAATCGAGTGTTTTTTCGTCGATTCCTTCTTTCTTGATGTCTTGTAGTTCAACGTCTGACCCTGGATTTATTTCCTTTAGGATTCGGATGTTTGTTGAACA
>CAJQOB010000101.1 GCA_905479845.1 uncultured Flavobacteriales bacterium | reverse complement strand
TTCCTGAATTAATTGCTGGTGAACCTGCGCTTACTCTTAAATCTCCAGTAGCTGCATTTACAAACAAGGGATCTGAATTTGTGATATTCGTTCCCAAGGCATATCCACCTCTAACGATACAGTTGTCAAACACGAATGGAGCTCCAGTAACATTTGAAATTTCCGTTCCTGAATCCCATATAATCGAATTCTCTATGCGTGTTGCACGGGTTCCTGAGTATCCATTGTAAAATTTACCACTCGAGCCTACGTTGTTTCCAAAGGTGCAATTTGAAATCGTCCCGTTTGCATCACGAATGAGTAGAATAGCCCCTAATTGAGCGCTGTTGTTCCAAATTTCACAGTTAACCATTGTCGGATTACAGTTCGCTCCAGCGTTAAAAGCATAGAAACCAAGTGCTCCTCCGTTTGAAGCTGAGTTCCCACGGAAGGTACAGTTCGCGATGTATGTTGTGTTCGTACCTCCGTATGTATTGATCATTAGCCCTGCACAAACTCCCGCTGAATTATTAATGAAATCACAGTTGATGATTGCTGATTGAGCATTTGCACTCGAAGAACTAACTGAAATACCTCCTGCGTTTGAACCGTAGTTTGAAGTGATTAAACAGTTGCGAATAATAGGATCTGAACCAATCAAGATTCCTCCACCAATACCCGTTGCTCCAGACCAGCCATTTGAGTTACCACCTCTGACTGTAAATCCATCTAACTGACTAACATTTGTACAGGTGTTGTACTCAACTACGGTGTAGCTATTGTCAGTGTTTGTCCCCTGTGCTCCAAGGTTTCCATCAAGAATCGTTTCGTAAGCAACCCAATCCCGTTGAGATTCGAGCGTTTCAAAACCTTGGAATCCACCTTGAATAACTACATCAAAATCGATATAGAACGTATTGTTTCTGTTAGTTGGACTTGAACCATTTCCAGCGCTTGTTTTACTTGGCTTGTAAGTTCCTTCAGCTACCCAGATTGTATCTACGTTACATGATCTTGCTAAATCGATAGCGTCTTGCAAACTGTTGAATGCGTCTGTCCAATCCAGACCAGTGTTGGCTCCTGTGGCATCGATATCAACGAATAGTTTTACTGGACATGGATCATTTTCGTAAGCTCCCATATCTGGATTAGCTCCAACAATTCGAGCGTTCCCATTCAAATCTTGTGTCAAAGTGGTGAACGCTGCTGATCCTGCATCAATGGCTGGAGATATTGGTTGAAGTGTCAAGTCGTCGTTCAAAGGATTGTTGTAAAGTGGAGAACCTACCGAACAGTTTCCTGCATTCACGAATGACCATAGAGTTGACCAACCGTTTTCGTGCATTGTGTTCTGTCCCGTGAAGCTTGAACCTGGCGTGATGTATAATCCAATTCCATTTTGTCCATGAGAAACAGAGTTAAAGATCTCTCCCGCACATGTTCCTCCATTTTGTGAGTAGAAAGCCATAATTGTACCTAATCCGCCTGATTGATTTTTGGACAAACTACAGTGTTCCAATCGTGGTTGGGTAGTTCCCTGATTACTCTTGAAGTACAATCCTCCTCCGTCATTTGTGGCGTAGTTTCTCGAGAAAATAGTGTTAACGAATTCAGGTTGACACAGTCCAATTGTTCCGTCTGCGTAAACTGCACCACCATCATGTGAATCGTTCTGGATGAATTTGCAATAATGGAATGTTGGGTTACATATACCTGCTAGACCATCAAGCATTACTGCACCACCGCGAAGCGCACTAGCGTTTAATTTGAAGGTAGTATTCAAGATGTCAGGAGATGAAACTTGATTTTGCGAACCATTACACATGATCGCACCACCACTAACTCCACATTGGTTTTGCTCGAAAGTACACCCATCAATTGTTGGACTACTTACATCACACCAAATCGCACCACCATTTGTAGTTGCTAAATTTCCATTAAACACGCAGTTATTGACTTGTGGTGATGTGAAAGTAGTTCCAAACGTTCCAATTGACATTGCTCCACCATTTCCGTCCGCTCCGTTACCAGTGAATGTACAGTTGTTGAAGATTCCTTCACCATCTCCAAATGCTCCATAAATGAATACTGCTCCTCCATCTCCATAAACTTCGTTTGCAAGGAAGGTTGAGTTTGAAACTATTGGCTTTGACACACCGTTGGCATCTGTATAATTAAAAAGCGCACCTCCTTCACCTGAGTAATTTTCTATGAATTGACACTGTGAAATGGTAGGGGATGAGGTTCCATTATTTTCCGCGTTGTTGAATATAGCACCTCCTTGTTCGCTAATGTTTTTGAGGAAAATACAACCAGTTATGCTGGGGGATGCATTTCCACCATTCGATCCACGATTGATGATTGCTCCACCTTGTCCAGCGGCATTATTATTGAAATAACAATTCAGGAAATTGGGATTGGAACTGTTTCCAGCACCTGATCCGTCGTTGTACCATCCGGCGCCACTTAGAGTAGCAGTTTCTGCAGCTCCTCGTGTTATTGTGATACAATCGATAGTGGTTGAACTAGTTAAAAATTCTGAATAGCATACATTGTATGCGTTATCTGCTGGGTCGTTGAGTACGCCGATATCCCCACTGAAGATTGTAGCATTATTTGTGTCGCAAATTTGAACACCTCCAACGAATCCACCGTGTACTTCAACATCAACGTCGAAGAAGAAAGTAACGGAACGAGGGTCGGAAGGTGATGCCGTTCCAGTGATGTCTTTTGAAGGATGATACGTTCCAACACCAACGTTGATAATGTCGCCAGATAGCGCTACATCTAAAGCCGATTGAAAATCTGTGTAAGCATCGTTCCAAGAGGAACCGCTGTTTGCTCCTGTCGCTGCTTGGTCAACGTAAATCGTGCTCTGCGCATGACACTGATAATATCCCAAGAAGGACATCAGTATAATTAAGGGTAGAATATTTCTTTTCATCTGTAAAGTTTTTCAGTTTTACAGATTAGTGACATGTAGTTCAAAATACCTAACCAAAAATGTGAAAAATGATCATTAATTGATCGAACAAGTCAAATTTTAGCCGCTTTCGTTTATCTTTATCGATACAATTTATACGACATGAAACAAGCGCTAATTGACAACTACGGATATCTTTTTGAAGATGACTTAATCGACGAAATAATTAAGGTGGGGCATTCTAATTCTGTCGATCAAGGAGATGTTGTGATAGATTATGACCAGCCAGTGCGCTATATGCCATTACTGCTTGACGGGGCTATCAAAATCATGCGACAAGATTCTGATGGGGAAGAGCTTCTCCTTTATTTCTTGGAGTCGGGAGATACGTGTACAATGACGATGACTTGTTGTATGGGGAATACGAAAAGCGAAATTCGCGCTGTTGCAGAAAAGGATAGCAAACTCATCATGATTCCTGTTGAGAATATGGCTACTTGGATTCAAAAATACAAGGGGTGGATGAGTTTTGTCTTTGACAGCTATTCGAATCGTTTTACGGAAATGCTTGAGGCAATTGACAGCTTGGCCTTCAGTAATATGCACGATCGAATTCACCGTTATTTAAAGGATAAAGTGATGGTCACGAAAACAACGGAATTGGACGTGACACACCAAGAAATTGCAAATGATTTACACTCATCCAGAGTTGTGATTTCTCGATTATTAAAAAGTCTAGAGAAAGAAGGGAAAATCAAAATTTCCCGTAACAAACTGGAAGTTTTGGACTTTTAGTTCTTCGTTACCACGATTGTAGTCATTGATCGTAAATCTTCAACTTTAACTGTTTTTACAGGTTCGAGCAAAGAAAGTGAATGCTTTGAAAGCAGAGCATCAATGTGTTTTCGTGTAATTAAATAGCGTTCCGATCCATCAGGTAAATCAAATACGCCCTTTCTTCCTGTTGATTTAAGAGATAAGCCGATATCAGAAGTCATTCGGATAAATAGAATTCCGCCTTTAGCCAAAAGATTGATCAGTGAAGAGAACATCTCTGAAAAGTGCTCATGATCGCGAGCAAAGTGGAGAACAGCATTGCAAATAATGAAATCGAATTGAGTGTTTGAAGTGAAGTCTTCTAAAGAAGAATGGTGGAAATTTCCTTTAATTTTGGGGTATTTTGAACGGAGTTGATGAATGCACACCTCACTCGCATCAATACCTGAAACCTTGAAGTTGTTTTCAATTATGTAATGAATATTTCTTCCGCTTCCGCAACCAGCGTCAAGGATTTTACTATCAGCATTCACCCTTTCTTTCAATAATTGATCGATGAGGTAAACATCAATTCCTCGGATAGCCTCTAATTCTTTCATAGATCAAAGAAAGAAAATAGAATTCAATTCAGGATGAATGTATGGGAATTCCGTATATTGGTTACCAATTCGAAACTCAAACCTATGAACGCAACGCAATTCCTACTCAACTTTGCGGATAAAATCGAACAAAAAGAGATTGTCAATCAATCTACGGCAATTAAAATGCGGAGCTATATTCGCAAATTGGAGGATTCAACTCCTATCGAATTATTTTTGATTGTATCTGGAATTATGGGAGCGCTTTTCTGTTCGGCGGGAATCTTCTCAATTATCAGCCACAATTGGGACGATTATCCAAAATACATTCGTGGAATTTTTAGCGTAGTACCTGCCTTAGGCGGATTGTATTTTTATTACCGAGCAATTTTCCATCATCCGAAATCTAGACCTTGGATTGAAGCAAGTTCTGTTTTCCTCATGTTGATGATTGGGGCGTCCATCGCTTTGGTGAGTCAGACTTATCAGCTGGATGGAGATTTCAACAAGTTCATCAAAGTGTGGGCAGTACTAACCTTGCCCTTGTTCTATTTTGCACGAGCTTCGG
>CAJQOB010000100.1 GCA_905479845.1 uncultured Flavobacteriales bacterium | reverse complement strand
GTGGAGAAGGAGAGAAAGGGAGAGGTCGATTCAGAAAGAACGAAGATCGGGCCGCTACCGGGAAAGGTGACTGCATCGATTGTAATCAATGCGTAAAAGTTTGTCCTACTGGTATCGATATCCGAAATGGAACGCAATTGGAGTGCATTAACTGTACTGCCTGTATCGATGAATGTGACCACATGATGGACGCCGTTGGTCTTGAGAAAGGGTTGATTCGTTTCGTTTCTGAAAATGGAATCAAGAATAAGACGCGTTTTGCATGGACGAAAAGGGTTAAGGCATACACTATTTTACTCGCTGGGTTGTTCGCAGTACTCCTTATCTTGTTAGTGTCGAGGAGTGATTTTCAAGCAACCATTTTACGTCAACGTGGAACAACATATCATGTTACTAAAGAAGGGAACATTGGGAATATCTTCGAAATAAATTTGACAAATAAAACAAACGAAGAGTTTGACGTAGTGTTGAAAACAGATGATAAAGACGCCAAAATTGATATGGTGGTGAAAAAGCTTCATCTGAAAGAACAAGGACATTTAAAAGAGCGTTTTGTAGTACGTATGCCTATGAGTCGCTTGGAAAATGGAAAAATGGACATTGAAGTAATTGTTTACGGAAATGGTAAAGAAATAGACAGGGTACGAACGAAGATTATCGGACCTTTAATGTAAATAGAGAGTTATGAATTGGGGAAAAGGATTAACATTGGCAATGGCCGCATTTATGGCCTTCATCATCACAATGGTGGTAATAATGATTTCTAGTGATGTGGAATTGGAAACGGAAGATTACTACAAACGAGATTTGGCCTACAATGGCGAAATGGAAGCGATGTCACGCGTGAATGAAATGGATCGGACCATTGAATTGACTAAAAGTGATTCGTCATTTGTTGTGAAAGTACCTACTGATGAGTTTATCAGCGATGTGAGCGTTTTCTTCACCCGACCAAATGATGAAGCTCAAGATTTCATTGTTGAAATGGGGGAGAGACGATTAGAGAAGATTCCTATGGATAGATTTAATCCAGGAGTGTACAACATTGAGGTACGCTTCTTTTTGAAAGGGAAGTCTTGTTTACAAAAAGATAGAATCTACGTGTAGATGGAAACGATATTATTCACCGGTTTAATTTTAGGATTGGCATCTAATGTCCATTGCCTTGGGATGTGTGGTCCTATTGCACTTGTACTTCCCTTAAATCGAACCAATAACTGGACAATTCTTGGAGGAACGCTCCAGTACAACCTAGGAAGAACATTAATGTATGGCGTTCTAGGAATCATTTTCGGATTGCTCGGAGTGACTATTCAGATCTTCGGAATTCTTCAGTGGATGAGTATTGTTGCGGGAATAGCGCTCGTTGTATTTGCCTGGAGAAAACAGTTGAAGGTGTGGTTCCCACATGTTTCGAATCCATTTGGGGTTCAAAAAGGAATCCAAAAGTTGATGGGGAAATCAATGAAGTCCAAATCGCGATTTAGACTGCTCGCTTTTGGAGCCATCAACGGTTTACTTCCTTGCGGTATGGTTTATGTCGCATTATTGAATGCTTTACTAGCAGAAAGTCTTGTGTCGAGCTCGCTCGCTATGGTTGCATTCGGGGTTGGGACTCTCCCAATAATGATTTTCGTACCCTTCATGTCGAATAAAATTGGTGCAGAGACGCGAAAGAAACTCAACCGAAGTATACCTTATGTTTTGACGGTAGTTGGGTTGATGATCGCATTGAGAGGGATGAATCTTGGAATTCCCTACGTAAGTCCTAGAATTTCGGTTCCTGCAGGGGAGATGATAACAAATAGTAGTGATACACCCAATAAGGTTGCATCACCAGCGGTGGAAATGGAATGCTGTCATTCGCCCGAATCAGAGTCTTGCACTGAGTAACTTTTATTACATTCTAAACAGCTTTTTCATCGTACTTTTGAAGTGTTAAAATCAGACAAATGGCGAAATTATTTGGTAAAGGATCAAAATTGTACAGCATTTTCAGAATGAAGTGCCCGCAATGCCAAGAAGGTGAGTTTTTTACTTCGCACCCATACGATATAAAAAATGCTGGTAATACGCACGAAAACTGTTCAGAGTGTGGATTGAAGTATGAAAAAGAATTAGGCTTCTTCCAAGGAGCAATGTATGTTTCTTATGCATTAGGGGTTGCACTTTTTGTGACGCTTTGGGTCTCCTTCAATCTATTTTTTCCATGGATGTCTACTGGAACGCAAGTAACGATCGTAGCAATATCATCAGTTGTACTTACACCTTACATGTACGCGCTTTCCAAAATTATCTGGATTAACTTGTTTACGAGTTATAGAAAACCTGAAGGAAGAGTGAAGAAAACCGCTTAGTTTTTATTTCAGGTGACATTGATTATTGAATTCTAAGGGGGGCTCATGCTACCTAACATGCTGAGGGATGAGGTTCTCGAAGCCCGCATTCATTCTATCAGTACATACTGATGCTTCAACCTTGTGCCAGTAATTCCCCACTGCAAAAGACAAGAAAAGGTCTGTGTTCAAATGTGAACAGACCTTTACCATTTTTAAAGTCAATTTTTCTAACAATAAGTTCTTCCAGGATACAACTTCAAGGCTTCTTCGATACACTTAACCGCTTTTTTCAAAGAGTCTTGATTCAGAACGTATGCAATTCTAGCTTCCTGTGTTCCATTTCCTTTTGTTGAATAGAAACCACTTGCAGGGGCCATCATAACTGTAGCTCCTTTGTAGTCAAAACTTTCAAGTAGCCACTGACAGAATTTTTCTGTATCGTCAACAGGGAATTGCGCTACACAATAGAACGCACCACTTGGTTTAGGACAATAAACACCATCAATAGAGTTTAGTCCATCAACCATAATATTTCGACGCTCAACGTACTCAGAAACAACATCGTCAAAGTAAGATTGTGGCGTTTTCAATGCTGCTTCACCTGCAACTTGATCAACTGTCGGAGGAGAAAGACGCGCTTGTCCAAATTTCAATGCAGCCGTCATTACTTCTTTGTTCTTCGATACAATTGCTCCAATGCGCGATCCACACATTGAGTATCGCTTAGAAACAGAATCAATCATAATTACATTATTCTCAATTCCTTCCAAGTTCATTACAGAAAACGGAACGGCTCCATCGTAGCAGAACTCTCGGTATACTTCGTCAGCGAACAAGAACAAGTCATGTTTCTTAACGATATCACGCAGTTTTTCTAACTCTTCTTTTGAGTACAAGTACCCCGTTGGATTCCCTGGGTTACAAATAACGATTGCTTTCGTTTTGTCCGTGATTCTCTTTTCAAATTCCTCAACTGGAGGCAAAGCAAAACCATCATTAATATTAGCTGTTACTGGAACAACATTTAATCCCGCAGCTACAGCAAAACCATTGTAGTTAGCGTAAAAAGGCTCTGGAATAATTACCTCGTCGCCAGGATCACAAGTGGACATAAATCCGAAAGTTAAGGCTTCAGATCCTCCTGTTGTGATGATAATATCCTCAGAGTCAACATTGATTCCCGATTTTCTGTAATTCGCCGCTAAATTATCACGGTACGATTGAAAACCTGCCGAATGACTATACTCAATTACTTTCTCATCAAAATTACGAATGGCGTCCAGTGCAACCTGCGGTGTTTCGATGTCTGGTTGTCCAATATTTAAATGAAACACTTTTTTTCCTGCTGCTTTAGCTTTTTCTGCAAAAGGAACCAATTTACGGATTGGCGATTCTGGCATTATCACGGCCTTGTGTGAGATCGTTGGCATAGTATTAATTTTGTGCTGCGAATTTAATGAGAAAGTTCTATTTCAAATAATTCCAATGAGATTTTGTTACTTTGAATCCATGAATGCTAAAATGCTCCTAATAGCGCTTGTTTTTGGCTTAATTGGTTTTGGTTGCGAGACGAATTCTAAGCCCGTTGAAATACAGGAGTTTGAAGTGGTTAAAGTTCGAGACCCTCAGATTGTTAAAGATTCAATTGCAAAGGTAGAGCTCGACTCTACAACTTCTAAGTATTTGAAAACATTCAATCTCGTTGATATTCTTGAAATCGATTCTTCAATTCAAGTGGATTTACGTTATGCCACAGACAATAATTTCATGGGACATGTCCTGTACGATACTTTGAGCAGCCTTTATCTTCAAAGTGATGTTGCAGAGAGAATTTCAGCTTGTCAATCTTATTTGAAAGAAAAGCACCCCAGGTATTCACTTCTGATTTACGATGGAGTTCGCCCCCTAGAAGTACAACGAGAAATGTGGAACGCCTTGGATACAATTCCCGCTGCCCAGAGAGGGAAATTTGTTTCTAATCCTTCTTATGGAAGCGTGCACAATTTTGGAGCGGCTGTTGATCTAACGATTTGTGATGAGTCCGGAAAACCATTAGACATGGGAGCAGGATATGACGATTTCCGCGACATTGCTTTTCCAAGTAAAGAATGGATATTCTTGAAATCAGGAGAATTAACGGAAGAACAGTATGAAAACCGCAAGCTCCTTCGAGAAGTAATGAAGTCACAAGGTTTCAGAGGAATCCCAAGTGAGTGGTGGCACTTCAATGCTTGCTCTAGAAACCAGGCAGTTGTAAAGTACCAGAAATTGGTTCACGAGAGTGCGGCGGTCTCACATTGATTCTCGGAACACTTCGTTTCTAGATTATTCATCGTCCTTCAACTATCCAACAAGGCCGAAGACAGCAGCGACGGTAATCCAACTCTATCTCAATGTATATCGAATTCCCAGAAAGCCTCTTATTCCTTGGTTCGGACCGTAAACATACGCAGGATCAAATGTTAGGGCATAAGGATTGTTCGGAGTTGCTACAGCATCGCCATTCGCATCAAACGTCACTTCTTTATCAAAAGGATCATTCGCACGAGCTAGCAAGAACGGAATGTTTTTTCCAGGTGTCCAGTTGAGTAAGTTCTTCACTCCTCCGTAGATTTCCCAGTTATCAAAGCCTTTGTAGCTTACTTGAATGTTCTGAATACTCCACCATGGTGAGTATTCTGGTCGCGGATCAAGCTCATTTAAGAGAGGAAGTCGCATTGGACTGTAGACATTTCCTGTGTAATCGATGGAGAATCGAGTTCTTGGAATCTCGTAAGAAACAGCCCATGTTCCAGTGAATTTCTCCGTTAAGATCTGATCACTACGAACACCATTTGACATATAATAGATGTCCATAAACGTTGCTCCCGTTTGAATAGATAATCCTGGAAGTAATTTTAAGGTTAAATTGGCGCTTACACCTTGACTCACTGCGTGACCGTCTAGGTTCGCATAGCGTATTTCATTTGGATCGCTATCATAATCGGCAATAATTCTATTGGTGAAATATGTGTGGAACACAGTTCCATCGACAACAATCATTTTGTTCTTCTTAGTAATAAATGTCTTGCTGTAATTCAAATTGACATTATACGATTGTTCTGGGGCAATGTTGTCTTCTATGATGACATCTCTTGCTCCTGTCAATGCAGCATGGTCCTCAGTAAAGATGTTTACTACACGATATCCTGTTCCTGCGTTTAAACGCAAAATGTGTAAATCCTTGCTCATCCATTTATACCCAATTCTTGGGGTGAAAATAATACCGTGAACAGAATGGTAATCAACACGAGAACCAAGTAAAAGTTTGTGGTACTTTCCAAGTTTGATTTCATCCTGCGCATAGATTCCAGGAATCCATTGAATGTCGCGCATATTCTGAGGGTTAATACTGTCATTCGTTGCGGTAGCAGGGGTATTATCATCATAATTTACATAGCGAACCGCAGATCCAATAATGAAGTCGTGCTTGTCGAGATGCTTGTCCCAGTAGGCTTGGGCAAATCCTGTAATTTGATCAGCCATGTAAGGAACGTTTCCGTAGAAACTATTTTGCTGGTGACGGTTGAAGGACCCAGTTAGGAAAACACGCTCTTTTACTGGAAGTTGATACATCCCAAGAAGTTCCCAACGAGAAGTGTAAATGCTTTCCCCATAAAGACTATCTCCACCTCGGAAATTTGAATTCCAGTCCATTTCTCCTCCCCAACGATCTTCATATAAATAGCGGCCCGCAATGGAAACTTGTCTGTTACTCTTCTTAGGATTGAACTTCCATTTCTGAAAGATGGAAATACGGTCTTGAAGGGTTACATCCGTGAAACCATCGTTGTTATTATCCAGAGGATTGTTGTAATTGTAATAGTTGATTCCCGTTAGAACCTCCCAAATAGGTCTACTTGGAACGTATGTACTTAACTCACTTTTTGGTTTTTCACGTTTACCAAGTCCAAATTTAAATCCTAGATCGGCATTGGTCTCAAGCCAACTTGTAGTAAATACATCGGCTGATACTCTTGGAGCATTCGTTGACTTTTTAGTGATAACATTAATGACTCCTCCAATCGCTTCACTTCCATATAAAGTCGAGGCTGGACCTTTGATAATTTCAATTCGTTCTACCAGAGAATTTGGAATTCCAGAG
>CAJQOB010000099.1 GCA_905479845.1 uncultured Flavobacteriales bacterium | reverse complement strand
CCACCTTTCCCTCCGAATCCAAAGAGTAATTTCGCTAAAAACACCACTCCAATAGCTTTCCAGAAAGTTAAGGTTGGAAGTCCAAACAATTCAGGCATTAACCAATTCCAGAGCCACATTACGGTGAACCCGAATAGAATAGCGAGTCCTGTTATCCCAATAATTCCGAGAACGACCATTCCTGCTATTACGGCTGGGCTTTTACCTCTCATTTTGTGTTTGAAAAAATTTTCCATGATTCCTTTTGTTTAATAATTTGTTGTTTTCTTTTTCAATAATTCTTTGTGTAACAAGGCTATAGCTCTATGTCGTCGTGACATCAATGTTCCCTGCGGAATTCCTGTCTCCTCTGTGATTTCCTTGTACGTATAATCTTCAAAGTCGACTGCAAGAATGATATCGCGGTATTCCGGTTTCAGATTCATGATGGCATGTTTTAAATCGTGCATCATTTTCTCCGAATATGAATTATCAGATTTACCATATAGTAACTCCGTAAATTCAATGAGCTTCGCGTCATTATCGTTTTGTTCCTTGACATGAGATTTTCCTCCGCGCATCACATCAATAATTTTGTTTTTGATGGAATGGTAGACAAAACCAGCCACATTGTTTATTGGAGCATATCGATCTGCTCCAGAAAATAATCTCAATGCTACATCTTGAATAATATCTTCAGGATCTCTTTCGGATGATGACTTGATTCGAGAATTCACAAACGCTTTCAGTGAATCGTATTCATCCCGAAAAAAGGATTCCAACTTCTTCTTATTTTCCTTGTCAGTTTTCATTCAAAAATATCGCATTGTCGATCTTTCAACTTTAAAGACGGAGCCTTTCAATTCTATTGCACTTTTTTTGAAAAATATTTTTCACCCTGAAACGGAATAGCGCTAACCAACTATTTAACAGAGAATTTACAGTACGGCTTAATTTATTTGTTCGAACAAGAAAATGCTATTTGATGAGGACTTTTTCACCTAAAAAGGTAGGCTTCACCCCAAACTGAACTTCAACAAATGCCTTTACCCGCGCTAGAGTTTCGCGAATTTTTGTTCTCAAGCCACCATATTGTTTAACATCCTGAGCACTATATCCAAACGCCTCAATTCCAAATCTTCTAGCAATGTACACGGCACGTTCATTTTGAAATTCTTGAGAAATAACAATATATCTATCTTGACCAAATACTTCCTTGGCTCGAATCATAGAGTCGTAAGTGTCGAATCCTGCGTAATCCAACGTGATAACAGATTCAGGTATTCCCTGCTCCATCAAGGCGTTTTTCATATCCAAGGGCTCGTTGTATCCTTTTATTCCATTATCTCCACTAATTAATAGATGTGAAACCTTTCCAGACTGATACAACTTCACCGCTGCATTAATTCGATAAGAGAAATAGAGATTCGGATTGCCTGAAGACAAATAACGAATCGTGCCAGGAACAATGCCCACTTTCACGTTGGGCAAAGCACTCATATCATTTGAAACATAGCTATTACTGACAACGATAACTCTGAAATTTGCCCATACGAACAACAGGATAATTAACTCAGAAGAAATCAAAAACAACTTGGCTAAAGCTCGTTTTCGCTTCGAAGAAAAACACCAGTCTATCAAGTTTGAGAAGAATTTTAAATAATGAACTATGAAAATAACAATAAGCTGACGAAAAATGAACTAAAACCAATAAGTTATCGTTTGGTGACATAGAAAATTTCGGATCCTAAATGTTCCGCTTGTCAGTAAGACAATATTCTTAACTTTGAAGAGATGAAAAAATTCGACATCCCTCTCCATTACAGGTCGCCGATTATTTCGAAAGTAAAGGCGAAACGAAAGCTAGAAGATCCTCGAAAAAAGGACTTTAGCCCTACTCACCTTAATTTTGGGAACGTTACTTTTATTATCAGTCGACATTTTGGATTTTGCTACGGTGTAGAAAATGCAATAGAGAAGTCATACAAAGCGATCCAGGAAAATCCTGATAAACGTATTTACCTCTTGAGCCAAATGATTCACAATCCTGATGTGAACAATGATCTTCTGAGCCAAGGAGTTCAATTCATTCAAGATACTGATGGGAAACAGCTCATTCCTTGGAGTGAGATTCAATCAGAAGACATTTTGATCATTCCAGCTTTCGGAACAACTGTTGAAACACAGGAACTGTTAGAATCGAAAGGCATCGATACGGTTAAGTACAACACTACTTGTCCTTTCGTAGAGAAAGTTTGGAACAGATCTTCAAAGTTAGGTGACCTCGATCATACAATTATCATCCACGGGAAACACAAACATGAAGAAACGAAGGCCACATTCTCACACAGTAAAGAGAATGCTCCTTCGCTTGTCGTAAAAGACATCAAAGAGACACAGTACCTTGCAGACTATATTCTTGGAAGAATAAGCACTGAGGAGTTTCTTACTTTTTTCGATGGAAAACTCTCTAAAGAATTTGACCCGCTAAAAGACTTAAAGCGAATTGGTGTGGTAAATCAGACGACAATGCTGGCATCTGAAACGCAAGAGATCACTGATTTCCTGAGAGAAACAATGATCGAGAAGTACGGCGAAGAGAATATCAAAGAACACATTTCCGATACCAGAGACACACTTTGCTACGCAACAAACGACAACCAATCGGCAACACTTGAGCTACTGAATACTTCAGCAGACCTGGCCGTGGTTGTAGGCGGATACAATAGCAGTAATACTTCGCATCTCGTTGAGCTGCTGGAACCAAAATTCCCAACTTTCTTCATCAAGAATAAACATGAAATTACTTCTATCAATAACATTCAATCTTTCGATATTCATACGAAAGAACTGAATCAAAGTGACAGTTTTCTTCCTGAGAAAGAGCATACAAACATCATTATTACCTCTGGAGCAAGTTGCCCCGATGCAGTTGTGGACGACGTTATTCAGAAAATACTCGAATTGAAACAAGCACCGATTACAATCGATCAAATTAAACTTTAGTGGAACGGTTTATCAACATATTAATCATTGAAAGCGACAAGAAGACGCGGATTGGACTGAAAGAAATGCTTTCGGGAAGCGGAAACAACGTCCTGCTTGCTGATTCGATGGAAACTGCCATTTCAATCCTTGAAAAAAAGGAAATTGGAATTGTATTGGTCAATGTTGAAGAATCAAAAGAGGCAGTTGAAGAGTTGACCGAGCTCCAGAAGCAAAATGATTTCAGCAATCAATACATCATTCTGATCACCAAAGAAGACAGTTCTTCAAGCAAATTGGTAAAGGGCATTAAGCAAGGCGCGGTGGATTACATTTCTACGCCCTTCAACCCAAATCTAATTCGAAGTAAGATTGAAGTGTACAAATCACTTTTCTATAAAGATCAGCGAATCGCACAGCTACTAAGCAACATCTTCCCCGATGCCATATTGGGAGAATTGAGTCGAGGTGGTAAGTTTTCACCTAAGCGTATTCAAAACGGTGTCATTCTTTTCACAGACTTTGTCGATTTCTCATCTAAAGCAAAGAACATCAATCCGCTTGGCTTGATTAAGCGTTTGGAGTATTACTTCACGCAGTTTGATAGTATTGTAAGCAAATACAACCTTGAAAAAATCAAGACGATTGGAGATGCATACATGGCACTTTCCGGAGTTACAGAAGGAATGCCCAGACCAGCAATCAGAGCGTGTTTAGCAGCAATTGAAATTCGTGATTTCATGCGAAATGAACGTGACATCGCGATTGCAATGCGTAAAGATTTCTGGGAAATCCGTATTGGTTTGCACATGGGACCACTGGTTGCAGGTATTATCGGTTCCTCAAAATTTAGCTTTGATGTTTGGGGAGATACCGTGAATATCGCTTCACGAGCCGAAGAAGTAACGAAGAGCGGAAATATCACAATTACCTCTAACATAGCCGATGGAATTGGTTCATACTTTGAAACTATTCCACGAGGGAAAATTGATATTCATAAGCGTGGTGGCAGCATTGAAATGTTCTACTTGACAAAAATCAAGAATCAACATTCTATGGACGGAAACGGGCTTTTCCCTTCAGCCAAATTGAGAACAGTCTGTGGGTTAGCTTCAATGGATTTTGATCAGATGCGCGAAAACATCATCACTCGTTTGCGTTCGTTATTGCCCGAAACGGTTGTCTATCATGACGTACCTCACACATTAAATGTTGAGAAAGCCGCAACTCGCTACGCTAAGCTTGAAGGAGTTGATTCTGAGTCAATTTTATTGCTTCGAACTGCTACGCTCTTCCACGATGCGGGATATATCTACTCGAATAAAAACAATGAGGACTTTGGAATAAACATGGCCAAGTCTATGTTGCCCAATTTTGGGTATTCCGACATACAAATTGAAATCGTTGAGAAAATTATCAATTCAACGAAACGCAGTGTTGAGCCAACGAGCTTGATGGAAATGATCATGTGCGATGCCGATCACGATTACCTCGGAAGACCTGATTACTACGCCATTGCGAACAAGCTAAGACAAGAATACGAAAACGAAGATCGTACAATGACAGACAAGGAATGGATTGAATTTCAGCTCCATTTCCTTGAGAATGTTCACGTGTACTATACTCAGACCGCAAAAAACATTAGAGACATTGGAAAATCAGCTCGAATAAGAGAGCTCAATGTCAAATTGAAACAATTGGAAGAATCAGAAGAA
>CAJQOB010000098.1 GCA_905479845.1 uncultured Flavobacteriales bacterium | reverse complement strand
CATATTGCGCAGCCGAAGGATAAGGGATTGTCCCACTCACTACTTTCAAAAACTGCTCTTCATCTCCAATCTGGATTTTCAATTCCTCCATAAATGAAGAGGAAACATGAAGCAATTGAGGGTTCGATGGAACTTTCGTTTCAACAAAGGAGTAACATGCCTCCAATACTTGTCTTGGGACAATTGTTGAAAGATGATCTGCAGGAAGCTTGTTTGCAAAACGCTGATCCAATTCGAGTTCAAGAAAATTCACCATGGTCTAATTCGTGAGTTGAACTACGAAGTTACTTCATTTGAAACGAATAGTGTGTAACCTGAGTACTAATTACATATCACTGTAGATGGCTACTAACCATCCGTCTTCAGGCGAAAGCACATAAAAGGAAATATTCCAGACTTCGCCGCCGTGCCAATTTGCGCTGTAGGCATAGTAGTTTCCTTCTTTATTGAGTATGTCACGAATGACCTCTTGCACCCGATCCAACTCGGTAAGACGGGACCTCCCCAAATAATCATGCTCTCCCAATGCAAATTTTCTAAAACTACTATCGGTTGAATCGATGGGGCATTTTGTCCAATTCTTCCTCTCCCAGTCAGTTACCTCCCTAGGATCAAAGGGGTGATTTGTAAAAAAAGTCTCGTCTGGATTCCGAAAATAGCCTGACGATTCCTCATCGAATTTATGCAGGTATAATGAATACCCATCGCCAATCAAAGGTTCACGATACGACTCGTAAGTATATACGTTATACAAGGTCATTGACCTTCCCGTAACGTTCCTCGTAAATTTATAATCGTAGTACATTTTCGAGCCAGGCAGCAACTCATTCGTGAACAGAATCGCCAATACAATTCCTCCGAAAAACATCGATACAAACCAAAATTGGAAACGATTCTTTCGCTCATATTTTAGAAACATTCGATAAATAGCAAAAACACACAAGACGACTATTCCCGTGATAATTGTCCAGTAAATAAGTGCGCTAGAAGTTGCGTGCATAAAAACGTAAATGGAAGTTTGAAAATACGATTCTTTGTTCGATCAACAATGGCAAATAAAAAACCCCGTTCCGATAGTAATCGGAACGGGGTTCTCTGAAATTTGATCAGTTCGATGTTATTTAACAACCAACTTTTCAGTGAGAGAGTGATTCTCAGTAATAATTGTTACGTAGTAAACTCCTGATGTCAAATCTCCAACTGAAGCTTGAATCGTTTGTGACCCTGCTGCGTAACTTCCAGAAGCAATTTTGTTCACTTCCTGTCCTGCAGTATTGTAAATAACGATCTCAGCATCCATTGCTTGACGTAAGTCCAATTCAATTGTGAATTGATCTTCAACTGGGTTTGGCGCAATTGAAAGCGATCCAATCAAGCTCTGCTCATCCAAAGATGCTTCGCTCAATTTCTTTTCATCGGCATTCAAAATTTCACGTTCTCCAATAGCTCCTGGGTTGCTGTATGATACAAATCCAATAACTGAGATTTCAGTTTCGTCGTATGTTGTTGGAATCACGTATGTGAATGTTTCAGAGTACGTTGATCCTGGAGAAACTGATGAAGGAATAACTCCCGCATTACCAAATACTCCTGGCTCATTTGCACGCAATACGTGACCGTGGCTAAATCCTACAATTGGATCTCCAGCTCCTTCATAAAGGTGACCAGCAGTTCCGTTCAAGTAATTCACTTGATCGTATCCTGTTCCTGATCCAGTTAAGTTGTCTTCTGTAACTGCCATCACGAAACGCATATCTCCAGCTGCGAAATCAACGAAATCAGCAGTAACAGTTGCTGTAATTATTCGTGTAGCTGCATCGTATGTCTGATCTACAGACACCTCAACTGGTGTGTAGCGTGTCAATTGAGCGTTTACGTTTGCTGTCCTTTGACCTCTTGAATGTGGCTCATCTGCCTCTCCTGGGAATACCTTACGATCTACCATTCCGTTCGGGTAAGCAGATACACCAAATTCAGAACGAATTCCTTCAGCGTATTCCATTGCGTCACCATCATGAACAGAAATTCCAATAACAGTACCTGGATTCGCTGCAATCAAATCTTCCATGATTATCGCTCCATCAGGACACCATCCACACCAAGATCCAGTGAATTCTTCAAGAACCACTTTAATTGTTGATGCACTTGTTCCATTATTTGAAAAGACATCCACACACGTTTGATCGTTACATGTTCTTTCATCTGCATTTCCATTGATATTATCAATCCAAATACAAACGTCATGTTGCTCACCTCCTGAGGCGATAGTCAAAGGCGTTCCGTGCGTGTACGTTCCTGTACCACCGAACACTGCAATGCTCACTCCAGTGATTGACTCAGTAACGGCAGCTCCACCATCAACAGAATAATTCAAGTCGTACGATGTAATCGTTTGAGATCCGTAATTTGAAAATGAACCTGAAACTGTATTTGCTCCAACATTCACGAAGTTTCCAAAATCAGAAGAAGTTACTGCGGCATCGTAAGAGATTCCATCAGAATAGAAAGAATAAACAACGTCATCTGTTCCAGCAGCTGCTAAAGCAGGGTAATCGTAAGTTGGTCCTTGAACCATTACACCATTCGCTCCAGTTGCGTCCTCACAACCTATAGTTGCTGACATTCCAGTCGCGTTTCCGTAGTTCAACACGACATCAAAGTCACCACATTCGTGCAAACGAATCGCGCAGTACATGAATCCTGAACCACTTGCTGGTGTAGCAGAGAACCACTGAATTACGTGTGTTCTATTTGGTGCTGATCCATAGTTAAATGATCGAACTTCATCCGTCGAACCTGAACCTGATACAATCCCAATATCATCCCAAAAAGCGTAAATAGCGTTATTTGGACCTGCTGCATTTGGAATAGCCGTATTTGCAGGATCACTTACCGAAGCTGCTGCGTCGAAAGTAATGTATCCATTATCACTTGCTTTGTATGATGTAACTGGTGCGCCAAAGAAACTCCAAGCGAATGGAATCGTTTGAGCACTAGAAAGTGTTTCTTGATCGGGAATCGATAGTACTGCTGTTCCAGAATTGTTGTATGCATATGGGTCAGCCGTACCGGTACTCATTCCTGAGCCGTAGCTCTGAGCAGCGCCGTAAAAGGCAAGGCCTGAGCACATTAATAAGGTAAGTGTTTTTTTCATAGTGAGATTTTTTTGTAATGGTAGTTATCTGTTTGACACTAGCTTACGAGGTAGGAATTGTATACTGAACAGAAAAACCAAAAGTGATTATTTTAACAAATTGTTGGATAGCTAC
>CAJQOB010000097.1 GCA_905479845.1 uncultured Flavobacteriales bacterium | reverse complement strand
TGCTGTCATCTTAGGATTCCAGGTTCGTCCAACGCTTGGGGCAAGAAGATTGTCGGATCAAGAACAAATTGATATCCGTCTTTACTCTGTCATCTACAAAGCGATTGATGAAATCAAAGCGGCGATGGAAGGAATGCTTTCACCAGATATCGAGGAAAAAATCCTTGGTTCTGCGGAAATTCGAGAGGTGTTCAACATCACGAAGGTTGGTACAATTGCAGGTTGTTACGTAACAGAAGGAATAATCAAACGTTCTTCTCGTATCCGTGTTATCCGCGATGGAATTGTAATTCATACTGGAACACTTGGGTCGTTGAAACGATTCAAAGATGACGTGAAAGAAGTGAAAAACAACTACGAATGTGGATTGAACGTAGATAAGTTCAACGACATGAGGGAAGGTGACGTTATCGAAGCTTTTGAGGAAGTGGAAGTTGCACGTAAGCTGAAATAGAAATCTTTATTAACATCTTTTAAAGAGGGTTATTGGTGAAACAAGCGGTGCTTTCGGGCATATTCCGTAACTTTGCACCAACGAAAAATTAGAAACTATGATTTTAGGAGTTTTTGGTCCGTGGCAAGTAATCGCAATTTTAGTAGTTGCATTACTATTGTTTGGTGGTAAGAAGATTCCAGAGCTTATGAAAGGTCTGGGAAAAGGTGTGAAGGAGTTTAAGGACGCCTCGAAACCTGAAGATGGAGAAGCTACACCAGCTAAGTCAGAGGAAAAATAAGAGATACAGATGATTCGTACCTATACTGAAGTCAAGAAAGCACTTGCTTCGGGTGATACAGTAGTACGTATCCTTGAAGGTTATTTAGCGCAAATTGAAGCGAATAATCACTTGAATGCCTTTCTCGAGGTGTTCGAAGATTCAGCTAAAGCAAAGGCCGTTGAGGTCGACCAGAAAATAAAAGACGGAACTGCAGGACGTTTGGCTGGAATGGTCATCGGACTCAAGGACAACATGTGTTATGAAGGACACAAGGTTTCCGCAGCATCAAAAATTTTAGGGGGATTTGAATCTTTGTTTACAGGAACTGCTGTGCAGCGCTTGTTGGATGAAGATGCAATAATCATTGGGCGCCTTAACTGCGATGAATTCGCAATGGGGAGTTCAAATGAAAACTCTGCATTTGGTCCTGTCTTGAATCCGATCGATGAAAACAGAGTGCCTGGTGGTTCTTCAGGTGGTTCTGCTGCTGCAGTAGCTGCTGGTTGTTGTACTGCTGCTCTTGGAAGTGATACTGGAGGTTCGATTCGTCAACCTGCGAGCTTCACAGGAACTGTGGGTTTCAAACCAACGTACGGAAGAATTAGTCGCTACGGATTGATTGCTTATGCATCGTCGTTCGATCAAATTGGACCTTTCACAAATGATGTCTCTGATGCCGCATTACTCACAGAAGTAATGGCAGGAGCAGATCAATTCGATTCTACAGCATCAACACAAGCAGTTAACGCATATTCAAGTTTATCTGAAGAGAAATCCTTGAAAGTAGCAGTGATCAAGGAAAGCTACGAGATGAAAGGTATCGACCCTGAAATCAAAGCGAAAACAAAGGAAACAATTGATCAACTAGTTGCAGATGGACACGAAGTAGAATTCGTTTCCTTCCCATATTTGGATTACATGGTACCAACATACTATGTATTGACAACTGCGGAAGCCTCTTCGAACTTGTCACGTTTTGACGGTGTTCATTTTGGATACAGAAGTACGGAGGCGAAAGGCGTCGAGGAAACATATAAGAAATCACGTAGTGATGGTTTTGGGCCTGAGGTTCAACGCCGTATCATGGCTGGTACTTTCGTTCTTTCAAATGAATTCTACGATTCATATTACACGAAAGGACAAAAAGTAAGACGTGTTCTTCAGGATAAAACGAATGAAATTTTAAAAGATTTCGACTTTATTTTATTACCAACAACGCCCGCAACAGCATTTGAAATTGATTCAGTAAGTGATCCAATTTCGATGTATTTGCAAGACATATTTACCGTTCACGCTAACCTAACAGGGAACCCTGCGATTTCACTTCCTTTAGGAAAGCACTCGAATGGACTTCCGTTTGGAATTCAAGTTATTGGTGACCACTTTGAAGAAGGTCGTCTCTTTAACTTCTCCAATCAATTGATGAAATTAGAAGAAACGACTGCATGATTAAAGTACTGATTCTCTCCACAATGTCGTTGCTTGCTATGTCTACCATGGCACAATATAGCGGTACTACAACTGCTCCGAAAGATACACTCGTGGGAGATCAAATGATCAATGCGATTGAGCAAAGCTTGAACCTATATTACGCAGAATACAGTTCTGACGGTAACTACGATTCCATTATCAATGCACTCAACTATGAGTCTACGGACATGCCGGAATTCTCGGATTCTGTTTATTGCGAACGTTTGAACGTAATGAATGAAATGAGTCCATTTCAATTAGAGTGCAACGAACAAACATTGAATACGATTCGCTTTTTCGTAAAGAAAAGACGTGGGTTCGCTCGAGTTGTTTTGGGTCGATCGAAGCTCTACTTTGATATGTTCGAGGAGAAATTGGCTGAGCATAACATGCCAATTGAATTGAAGTACTTGGCGGTAATTGAGAGTGGATTACGTCCTCAAGTGAAATCACGAGCAGGAGCGCTTGGATTGTGGCAGTTCATGTACCGAACAGGGAAGATGTACGGACTCAAGGAAAACTCATATGTTGATGAACGAATGGATCCAGAGTTGGCTACAGATGCCGCTTGTCGATACCTAAAGAAATTGTACGAAATCTACAACGATTGGAACCTAGCTCTAGCTGCATACAACGCTGGACCGGGGAATGTAAATAAGGCTATTCGTCGTTCTGGAAACAAGTTGACTTACTGGGAAGTGCGTCCATTTTTACCGCTCGAAACACAAGGATACGTCCCGAATTTTATTGCAGCGGCTTACTTACTGACATACCACGCAGAACACAACATCGTTCCTGCTGAATCAAACGTTCAGTACTATCAATTGGATACAATGTGTCCAACAAAAGGGGTTCACTTTGAAACAATTAGTGAGGTGCTTGGAATGGAAATGGAAGAAGTGCAACGCTTTAACCCGATCTATAAAAGAGATTACATCCCATATTCTGAAGGACAGTACTGTTTAACACTCCCATTGGAACAAATTGGAAAATTGGTTTCTCTGGAAGATAGTTTGTACGAGCACGAATTGAAAAAATACGTCAATCCGAAACCACAAGTTGTAAAAAACACTCAGAACACTACGAAACCCGTAGCAACAGGAAATTACAGTTACCACAAAGTTAAAAGTGGAGAAACACTTGGTGTGATCGCTTCGCGTTATGGAATGTCCGTGCGAGAATTACAACGTGTCAATGGTTTGAATTCTACACGAATTTATGTTGGACAAAGGCTCAAGGTGAAACCTGGAACAGGAACACAAACGACAAATACAGCCCCAGCAGCAACAAAAAAATATTACACGGTGCGCTCGGGCGATACCTTTGGTAAAATTGCTCAACGCCACCGTCTGTCTCAATCACAACTGAAACGATTGAACCCAAGAATCAATATCAATAGATTGAGTATTGGACAAAGAATTAGGGTTCGATAAAACCTAAAAATCAGGTTTGTGCACTTTTGCCCGATTTTTGCTGTGTTAACGAAAAATTTAGGAATGATCGCACGTACTTTACCACTTCTCTTTGCAATAGCAACTCTTTTTTCTTTCACGCAATGTGAATCTATTCGCCCATCTAGCGCAAGCACTGGACTTCATGTAACGGGCAGTGTGGGTGAAATCATGGTCGTGTGTGAATCTGGAATTTGGAACTCTGAAATCAAGCAACACCTCGATTCTGGATTGACGCAATTCATTATGCCTTACATGCCGGATGTGGCGACTTTCGAGTTGGTTCACAGAAAGCCAGAGCGTTTTGAAGGAAGTTTCAAGCGTTTTCGAAATACCTTGTTTGTGACGATCGATCCGAATCACACAGGAGACAAAGGGAAAATTGAGTTGAGAAAAAGCGTTTGGGCACACGGCCAAACAGTTGTCGATATTATCGCCAAAGATTACCCGCAACTACTGGAAACGGTTAAATTCGGCATCGGGCAGGTACACGATAAATTTGATGTGAACGAATGGAAACGGATCCTGGAACGGTATGAGGACCGACCTGATTTAGTGATTGGATCACGTCTGGAAAAGAACTTTGGGATTAACATGGCATTACCGGATGGCTCGAAACTAGTAACGAATAGAACCAATTTTTTCCGAATAGAATTTCCAAAAACCTTCCGACCGATGGATTACGGATCGGATGGAGTAGATGCTGGTGGCCTTCACTCTGGTTTACTCGTTTATCAATATGATTACGTTGATAGCAATCAAATGTCTTTGGAGTCTTTATTGAAGGCAAGAGATATTATGCTGAGAGTTAACGTTCCATCGGAGATTGAAGGAATGTACATGAGCACGCAGTACGTGGATTACATTTATCCAGAAGGAGAAGAAACAAGCAGTGCGGACGGGAAAATCAATGGTTTTGACATGCGTGGAATGTACATGTTTACAGGGAACGGGAAATCGGGAACTGGAGGAGCATTTTGGGCATTCCATTTTGTGAACGAAAAGACAAATAAGCTCGTGTGTGTGAGTGGATATCTAGACGCCCCACCAACTACAAGCTGGACACAGCCCCTCAGGGAAATTCAAGCCGTTCTGCGCAGCATTGAAATTAAATGAAAATCACCGCCACCATCATAACATTCAATGAGGAGCGAAACATCGAGCGGTGTATTCGTTCTGTTGACGGTATCGCAGATGAAGTCATTGTTCTTGATAGTCTATCGACGGACCGCACGCAAGAGATTTGTAAATCCTTGGGTGTTCGATTTGAGTCACGTGCTTGGGAAGGATATTCTGAATCGAAGAATTACTTGAATAGCCTTGTTACCGCAGATTATATCTTATCCTTGGATGCTGATGAAGCCCTCGACTCAAGACTGAAAGAAGAAATTATTAAGCTGAAAACAATTGATGACCCACAAATCTATTCTGTTAATCGCTTGACGAACTACTGTGGAAAATGGATCAAGCATTCAGGTTGGTATCCTGATGTTAAGGCGCGTCTTTTTCCTAAGGAAGGAAGTCGTTGGAATGGCGCTATTGTGCACGAAGAGCTTATTTTTCCTGAAGGATTGAAGATCATTCAATTGGATGGTCACCTCGAACATTATTCGTATTATTCGTTCGAAGACCATAGAGCTCGTGCAGATAAGTATTCAAGTTTGACAGCACAGAAAATGCATCAGGCTGGGAAGAAAGCATCAGGGCTGAAACCTTATTTGAGTGCACTCGGACGATTTGTGTCCATGTACATTCTCAAAGTAGGGTTTTTAGACGGAAAGATGGGGTTCAAGATTGCGCAGATTAGTGCCCAATCGAATGTGTTTAAATACAAGGAATTAAGGAGATTGAATCGTGAAAACCACTGATCTAAGAGATAAGCGCGTAATCATTAGTCGAACCGATAGCATTGGGGATGTTTTGTTGACATTGCCCATTTGTGCTTGGATCAAAGAGACGTATCCGACAGCTACTATTTTATTTTTGGGAAAAGGATATACCAAGTCGGTGGTTGAATGTTACGATCTTGTTGATGAATTCATCGACTGGAAGAACTACGAAAACCAACCCAAGGTTGAGCAAATTGAGGGCTTCCGCTCTCTTAAGGCCGATGCGATTATTCACGTATTTCCGAATAAGGACATTGCTTCGGTCGCAAAAAAAGTTCGAATCCCAGTTAGAGTAGGCACTTCGCACCGATCGTATCATTTGCTAACGTGCACGCACCGACCAAATTTTACTAGAAAACGATCTGATTTACACGAGTCACAACTCAACCACGAGTTGCTTCGACCTTTTGGGCTAACGGACCTTCCAACGCTGGAGGAAATAAAAGGAGCAACAAGACACTTTCATGCTCCGAAGGTATCAATGCCTAGTTTTTTGGAGAAAGTGCTCCAGAGCGAGGGAAAAAGCATCATATTGCACCCGAAGTCACAGGGCAGCGCACGCGAATGGCCAATGGAGAAATACATTGAGCTTACGCACGAATTAGTGAAACGCGATTACACTGTTTTCTTCACTGGAACCCAGGCCGAAGGAGATCTTTTCCGAAGCCAGATTCCAACACATGAGAAGGTCATTGATACAACGGGAAGACTGAGCTTGGATGAATTAATTGCGTTCATTTCTAAGGTAGATTTCCTCTTAGCGTGCTCTACAGGCCCCTTGCACATTGCGGGTTATCTTGGAATTAACACAATTGGGTTTTTCGTCCCTAAACGACCGATTCACCCTGGAAGATGGAAAGCGCTCGGGCCGAATGTTTCTATTTTGGTGAACGACCCAGAATGTCCTAAATGTGCGAAGAAAGCCGACTGCAATTGCATTGCTGATATTTCTGTGGATCGAGTGCTCGATCTTTTGTCGTAGGACAACGATAATTGATTATTTTCATCAGAAAATAAGATAGACAGCGATCAAAACCCTCCTTCATATTGTTTACACAAATATTATTGTAGCCATTTCTGCAGT
>CAJQOB010000096.1 GCA_905479845.1 uncultured Flavobacteriales bacterium | reverse complement strand
GCTCGATAGACCTGTTCGATACAAATTACTTGAAGACCGGAACAAGGTAATTCTCTCGCTTCTTGTTTACCAAGGACTATCTCCTCAGAACATTAGCAATGTAACAACAGACGATGTTGATATTGATCGCGGAACTATTTACATCAAAGCGACAAAGAAACTCAAACGACGGGAATTGGAATTGAAACCAAAACAAGTTATTCTTCTATATCGCTACATGAATGAGTTCAGACGCAAACTGAATGTCTATGGTTCAAAAAAACTCTTTATTGGAAAACGCGGTGAAGATTTCAAAGTGGACTCACTTAATAGAATGATTCGGCCATTACAATCACTTTTCCCTCACAAGAATCTGAATCCTCAAACGATCCGACAAAGTGTTATTACAAACTGGTTGAATGAAAAGAACATTCCACTTGAAGATGTCCAGTTGTTGTCAGGTCAGAAATGGATGAGTAGTACTGAGCGATATATCAAGCCGAATATGGATGAGAGACGGGAAGTTATTAATACGTTTTTTCCTTTGTGATGAATACCATACATTAATATTCATTTGATTATTTGTAGATTAGCGGGAATAACCAAAGACCCACTATGAAGTATATAATTCCATTTATTCTTATTCTCTTCCTATCCTCATGTAGTGGAGGGGAAAGTAAACATGATCATTACAACGATGCATATCAAAGCTACTTAGACGGAGATTATAAGAAAGCTCTACATTCGGTTAATGAGGCACTACATCTTGATTCGACTAACACGGAATATCATAAATTGAGAGGGCAAATCTATGCCGAATTTGGTGATACTTTGCACTACAATGAGGAGGTATCGTATGTTCTTCAGCATGATAAATATGATGCAGATAAGTATCGCCATTTAAATCAGTTAATTGACTGGGAGAATCATAAGAATAATCCAACAGCACAAAAATTAATTGCTCAGGAGTTGACGTTGTTTGAAAATGATACAACAAGCCATTTAGGAGTTATTGATTTTGTAATTAAGAAATTCTTGGAAACTGGAGACACCATTGCAGTAAAGGATTTATGCGTGAAAACAATTGAGCAGTACCCGAATAAACCTGATCCGTACTTACATCTAGCCAATGTTGAGATTCTACAAGAGGATTACAGGGATGCTATCAAACACTATAAAAAGTACATCGAATTTGATAATTCCAATGCAAACGTACTATGCAATTTGGGCTACTGTTATAATCAACTTAACAGTAAATCAAAGGCGAAAGAGTACTACAAATTTTCTGCCGATCTTGGAAATATCGAGGCTTGTCAGCAATATAGAGAACTAACAGCTAGAACACGTTACTATACTCGATCTGTGTGTTGTGATGGCTCAACTAGTTCTTCAACTGGACGCGGAACGTGTTCTCATCATGGAGGGGTTTGTGGAATTGAGCATGTACCCTACAAGGAGTATGTATACTCCTGTAACTAATGTAAGTATGTCAAATAACGAGAGGGAATTAGGGCTAGCAATGTTGAAGAGCCTATTCGGACAAGTCCCTATAATCGGTTGGGGTTTGAATGAGGTTATTTTTGATCGTCGTTCTAGAGTGAAACAAGATCGAGTGAACCGTTTCTCCGAGTTGCTGAGTGAATACATGGAAACTGTAAGTGAATCTACAATTGATTTGGAATATTTAAAGTCAAACGAATTTGGTGATATTTTTGAGTCTGTCATACATCGAATTATGCAGACTGACAATGAATTCAAATTGAAGAGGTTTCGAGATATTTTAATTGGAAACCTGATAACTCCTAATCGATCCGAATTTACTGAAACCTTTCTAGACCTTACTACGAGACTTAATGAGTCGCAGATTCAAATTCTTGAGAGGTACGCCCGACTAGAGCAAAAAGTGAAAACGAATTTTGATATTATTTCTGATCAAACCACGTTACTTCAAGAAAGTGACACAAAACTTATTGAATTAAAGCAAAAAGCACAGGATGGAATAATTACCCCTAATGAATCTATTGCTAGTCAACAAAAAAAACATGCTCAGATTGAATTAACTAAGTCACGAGCAAATGATGAGTTAGCTAGACTTTTTCGTCAGCGACAGGCTTCTAGTTTTTCTTTGCCCGAAGGAGAGTTTCAATTTTACCTCCAAGATTTAGTGTCAAAATCTTTAATGAAAGAATCCTTTACTAGTCGACAGAGACAAAAGATGAATTCAATCAGTTCCAAGCATGAGGTTACAGAGTTCGGATATCGTTATCTTTCGTATATTTTGGACACAGATTTCAGCTAAGTCTTATCAGGTATGCGATACAGCCATAGAGATACTGGACTCATACGTTCCTAACAAGGACAAGCCATAAAATCAGACACTTAGAAAATCGGTTCTGTTTTCAATTTTAAAAGAGTTTTCAGATTAAAATAAGGCGATTGTTTAATTCTTTCTATTCAGAAAGATCCCGAAATCTCGAATTGATTATTTTTCTATCAATCCTTACAAATCCCACATAGATTCGCCTTATTATGCTCCAATCGGTCAATACGAGCTTGGCTGAGTATTTCAGTTCTGTGTTTGTCAATATTTGGCTGTCCTTCGTATGCCTCGCTTGGTGTCAGTCCTTTGAGTTGTCCATGAGGTCTGACATTGTTAAAGTCATCGACAAAAAAGGCGAGTTGCTCTAGGAGTTCTTCTAGGTTTTCGGGATGCTTAGGAAAGAGGTATTGATACTTAGCGATCTTGTTCAGCGCTTCAATCATGGAATTTGAAAAATTAATGTCCTTGAGAGCTATGAGTTTTTCAATATTGATCTCAGATCGATTGATGAAATTCTCAACGTGGATATTGTTATTCTCTTTCCCTCCATCTACAATCAACTTCACATTCAAGTTATCCGATACCTTGGAGGCTCTTTCGAAGGCTTGTTGTATGGTTGAAAGCGTAACGAGTCCTGATACCTTGTCACGAACGGCATAGGAAAGCACTTTTCGAGAATAGTTATCTATGACTAGGTAGATGTAGTATTTCTTACCATCGAGTGTTTTTAAAACAGTAATGTCAGCGTGCCATATCTGGTTCGGAGCTGAAGCCCTGATTCCTTTCTTCTGTTTTTTCTTTCGTTTCTTGTGATGGTAGGTCTCCCGAATCTCCAACCGTTTATTAATAGAGTACATCGTATTGATGGAAACTGAGAGTGTTCGATCACGAATTCCTTTGTGATGCACACTACGAATCGGCCAATGCGAGGTTGCTGGATTTTCAAGACTTTTCCTCACCGCTTCAACTTCCATTGGTGTCACTTGATTTGAATAAATCCGATTACATTTATTGAAGTAGGACTTGGTGCATTTATGTTGAATGTCTGAAGCCCAAATATGAAAGGTAGACTTTGATATTGAAAATACGAACCGCTTTCTCAATCGGTACATAGTCCTTGGCTTGCATGATAGCCTTAACGATCTTTTCCTTTGACTCCCGCATGATCTTTCCGTAATTCTCGGTCTTATTGGCAATTCCAATCACAGTCTTAACCAGTCGTCCGTAAGCATAGAACATACGTGGGTATTCATTCAAAGTTTTGATTAACTCTGAATGATCATCAGCTATTTTATTGATCTCTCCTCCTACGAATCGTTCAGGGGAGTCATGACGCCATCTGTGAAGATTCGTTCTTGGTATTTCTTTCTCATATTTTGGAGGCAATAATCCATAATGAGTCAGTTCTTTTAGGGTGGTATGGTACGAGGCTCTTTGTAGATACCCCAAAAATTAAGACAGTAAGTTTAGATAACTAAATTTACAAAAATGAC
>CAJQOB010000095.1 GCA_905479845.1 uncultured Flavobacteriales bacterium | reverse complement strand
ATGAAAAGCGAACATTCGGTCGTGTCATATCTGCATCGATTCCTGTCAATACATGTGAACCAACAGAAGCACCAGATGAGCAAGCGCTACCTCCAGAAACAGCAATTCCTTTCAAGTCAAGTGTGAACAGAAGCATTCCTGCTTTTTCCGTTTTAGGGAAGCATACATTTAAGACAGTATACAATGATGATTCTGGGCGTATGTCTCCGTGAAAATCAACGTCATCGAACATTGCTCTCAATTCAGTAATCATGTAGTCCTTAAGTCCTTGTACATAGGCTTGGTGTCCAGTTACGTCTTCGTATGCAAGATCCATTGCTTTTGCCAAACCAACAATTCCATAGACATTTTCCGTACCACCACGCATTCCTCGTTCTTGTGCACCTCCATGAATAAGAGCTTCTGCTTTCATTCTTTTGTTGATGTATAGAAAACCAATTCCTTTTGGTCCATGGAATTTGTGCGCTGCGCACGTTAGAAAGTCAATATCGAGTTTTTGAAGGTCGAATTCGTAGTGTCCCATTGTTTGAACAGTATCCGAATGGAAACAGGCATCGTACTTTTTGCACAATCCGCTCACCTTTTCCATAGGAAGAAGGGTAGCAATCTCATTGTTTGCATGCATCAACGATACAATTGTCTTTTCACCTCCTTGAAGTAAGCGTTCTAAGTCGTCTAGGTCGACAATGCCATCCTCATCGAGCTTTACAAAGGAAACTTTTACTCCATGCTGTTCTTTCAGTGCATCTGCCGAACAGATTACCGCTTTATGCTCGATTTCCGAGGTAATGATGTGCGTCGCTCCGCAGTGTACAATTGCAGAAGTTAGAGCCATGTTGTCGGCTTCTGTTCCTCCAGATGTAAAAATGATCTCGGATGGTTGGCAATTCAAATGTTTAGCGATTGATCTACGTGAAGTCTCAATTAGAGCCTTCGTTTTTCGACCAAAAGAGTGAGTAGAAGAAGGATTTCCAAAACCGTCTCTTAGCACTGGAATCATCGCTTCTAAAACTTCTGGAGCAACAGGTGTCGTTGCTGCATTATCAAGGTAAACTGCCATTACAAAATATTTTCAATAAAAAAATCGAAACTGCTGTTTCGAGGTCTTGATCCATTACTCACGGATCGGCTGGTGCAAATATAGCCAATTCCTGGGGCAAATCTTTACCGAGAATATTCCTCATTGTTGGTTTTTCTGGGGAGCGTTTTAGGTTTTCAAGTAAGAAGATACTTTTCTCTATACGTTTTTGACTCGATTTAATCTGCAGTACAAGATAAATCACTGCTCGATGAGTTCCTTTTGTTGAGGTGTTAAATCGTTCATTTGCAAGAGGGTCTTGCTTTAGAACTTCCTCAAATTCTTCAGGAACATTGAATCCATACTCGGATCGGTTTTTTTCAAGATGAACAGTGACAGTGTCACCCAAATCCACGCCGATTTTTTTTCATTCGTGCTTTGGAGAATGCGATGTACGCGGTGTTATTCCCGAGTGAAACGGTTCCGCCTTGTGGTCGTTCACTGTAACATCAAATCGTTGATTGTAGAGTAACTTATCTCCTTCTTCCATGAATTCTTGAAGAACATCATCTGCTACTGAGATATATGACATTCGAAGTTTGTCGAGGTGTTCAATTTTGGATGTAAACCTTTTCGCCATAAAAGCAAGATACATATTCTGTGATTAGCTGACACGAAAAGAGCCCACCTAGAAGGCGGACTCTTTTTCAACAAACATGAAATTTGCTATACTACTCAGGTGTATTAGCTTCTTTTACAAAACCGTTGGCTTTTGCACGTTTTTCAATGCTTAAATTCACGGATGAACCGAAATCGTCAATTTCCACTCCTTCTTCCGCTTGTTTCTTTTTCTCTTCTATGATGAAGTTTTCTCTCTCTACAGCGAGTTCACCAATTTTCTTTTGGAATCTCTCACGCTCAAGTTTCTTCTCTTCTATTAAGGCAGTTTTTTCTTCGTCCGTTTTATTTTTGAATTCTTCAGGTAAATCTTCTTCGTCGATCTTGTTAATGTCTTTCCCGTCTTCAACCGCGTCAACTAAATCCCAAGAGGAATTTCTGTAAACACCTTTCTTGGATTTTGAAATACTTCGCTCCGTTGCGACAGACATATCCATTCTTCCTGCATTGCTATCCTCTGAGACTTGCATTTCTTTTTTTCTTAAACCTTGAGCACCAAATCCATAGTAAGTACTGTTCAAGGAGTCATTGTAGTGTTGAATTTCCTTGTCATAAGGCGTGGCAATATGCACCAATTCTTTATCAGCATCTATGTTGAAGTAATCACCACCAGAGCAATCGGCACCATCAAACCAATGTAATTCCACTCCTTCATCGTAACTTCCACAAAAAATGGAATTGATGTAAACGGATTTACTTCGAGCATTGGAGCAGACCTTTTTATATTCTATTTTACCTTGATTGAACTCTTCGTTTCCTGCGATGTAGATCATTTTCAGATCAGTTTGATCGTTTGACCAGTCCAAATCATCCAATGCTTTTTGAATCACAGCGCCACAGTATTCGCTACCTCCGTTTGTTGTAAGAGCGAACATTTTTTGTGAGAGGTCATCCAAATCTGTAGAGAAATCTAATACTTGTCTGAGGTAATTGTCGGCTTCTGCCAGTCCATCATTTCCATACTCGTACAATGAAAATTCCATTGTCGGTAGTTCCCCTTCGTAGCGTAATTCACTGATTTCATTTACGATGCTCCAAATCCTAGCTTTCGCCTGGTCAATGAGGTTATCCATGCTGTTTGAAGTGTCAAATAGGATCGCTACTTGAACTTTTTTATCAG
>CAJQOB010000094.1 GCA_905479845.1 uncultured Flavobacteriales bacterium | reverse complement strand
AAAAGCTCCAATAGGCCCTGTAGATTCAATTTTTAACCCATTATTTGAAACAGCATTACCCGCTGGACTTTCAATTAAGTTCAAAAATGTACTAAGGTCAATACTACTGGTGCTGTTGGCAGGAATGCTCACCGAGATTGGTGCGAAAGCACCATTGGCAGGCAAAGAAACCGTTACTGTTGCGGGGCTTTCGTAGGTCATAAGCCGCAGATTTACAGGTGATTCACCCTCTGAAGCAGCAACTTCAGGAGCAGCAAACCAAAACAAGGTGTCGACTTGAGCTGTAACTTGAAAAAAGGCAGAAATGAATAGCAGCAGAGCTAAACATTTCGGAACAATGTTCCTCATAGGTATAGTTTTCATTTATTGTGGAAACGAATAAATAGACTTAGCATGCCTGTTAACAAATGTAAGTGAAATTTTTAAGAGAAGAAAAAACAACTCATTATGAGCTAGATTCCGAGAGGATTTATATGTCGTTAAAACCTAAATAAAGTATATTTGTTCCAAACATCAATCGAATCAATTCATGTCAACTATCAGTGATCAATTACACATCTACAACTCCTTAAAAGGGAATAAAGAGCAGTTCAAACCAGTAAGTGAAGGTTTTGTAGGATTGTATGTGTGTGGGCCTACAGTCTACAGCAATGTTCACCTAGGAAATTGTAGATCTTTCATTTCCTTCGACATGGTATATCGATATTTGAGACATCTTGGTTACAAAGTGCGCTACGTCCGTAACATTACCGACGTTGGACACTTAGTTGATGATGCCGATCAAGGTGAAGACAAAATTGCAAAGAAAGCACGATTGGAGCAACTTGAACCGATGGAAATTGTACAACAATACACAGTTGATTTCCACAAGGTGATGGATCAATTCAATACATTTCCACCGAATATTGAACCAACAGCAACAGGGCACATTATCGAGCAGATAAATATGATCGAAGCAATCCTTAAAAATGGTTTTGCATATGAATCGAATGGTTCTGTTTATTTCGATGTTGAGAAATACAATGAATCACACCCTTACGGTGAACTCTCCGGTCGCAAGATTGAAGACTTGATTTCGAATACGCGCGAGCTTGACGGTCAAAATGAAAAACGAGCACCGTTGGATTTTGCATTGTGGAAAAATGCTTCCGATGAGCACTTGATGAAATGGCCATCTCCTTGGGGAATGGGATTCCCTGGTTGGCACCTCGAATGTTCAGCAATGAGTACGAAATATTTGGGTGAAGAATTTGATATTCACGGAGGAGGAATGGACTTGAAATTCCCTCACCACGAATGTGAAATCGCACAAGGAACTGCCTCAAACGGCAAATCTCCAGTACGTTATTGGATGCACGGAAATATGTTGACATTGAATGGAAAGAAAATGTCGAAGTCTACAGGGAATAGTATTCTTCCACATGAGTTGTTTTCTGGAGAGAATGACCTTCTCGAAAAAGGATATGATCCGATGATGGTGCGTTTTTTCATGATGCAAGCTCATTATCGTTCCACCTTGGATTTTACTTCTGATGCCCTATCAGCAGCCGAGAAAGGATATTCTCGATTGGTGGAGGCAATGGAAGTATTGGAAAACTTGAAGAGCACTGGTGAGTCGTCTGTTAATGTACCCGAATTGATTTCCAAATTCTATCAGGCAATGGACGATGATTTTAATACACCAATTTTGGTGGCGCACCTTTTTGATGCAGTGAAATACATTAATTCAATAAATGACGGAAAAGCGACTATCTCAGCAGATGATCTGGCTACTCTTCAATCAGAAATGAATGCATTTGTTGTAAATGTCCTTGGGTTGAAATCTTCATCATCTCAAGGTGAAGACCGTTTGAAACCCGTAATGAATTTGGTTCTTGATCTTCGATCAGAAGCCCGCTCGAAAAAGGATTGGGGCACATCAGATAAAATTCGTGATGGACTTGCAGCAGCAGGGATTGTTGTAAAAGACGGAAAAGAGGGATCGACTTGGAGTTAAGAGAAATCAGATAAAAAAAGGCTGTCTCTAAATTTGAGACAGCCCCGTTTATTGAATCAATTCAGATCGACATATCTATTTTATTGGACTGCCATTTGGAATTGCAGCAATAATTGAATCTGGTAATGCGTAGTCCAGTTTCCAGTTGCCAGAAACCGCCTCCAATTTCAACTCCAATTGGAAAGAGCGTTTTTTATGGGTTCTGCTCCATTTAAAAAAAATTGTCCATTCACGTTTATCTCCTTACAGGTGGTATCTCAACAAAGTTTCTCAGAAAGCGCGAATTACACGCACGTTAGCTACATTGAGCGACTTCAACCCAGGATATTGGGGCCCTCCAGGATTAAAATGCATCATAAATGCTTCGCTAGCATTAATCTCTGTACTTGACCAATAGTAGGATGAAAAATTTCCCAAACCTTGAAGGTGCAGATTTACGAACATCAAATTCAATTCGCCTTTAGATGGCAAATACCAATCGTCAAATCCAGCATGAACAAGTGACGCGCAAGCATCTGCTGCTGGGCACGCTGAAAAATTATTTGCTGCATTGTGAATACTCTTTGTAGTATTTTGTTGGCCACCATAAAGACCTTCGGCAAACGACCATGTCTCGAAATCTGTTAAAGACCAATTATATGCTCCACCGGCTTCATCCGTTTCTTTGACTACCAGACCATGACAACCAGACGGATCCAAATAAAAGATCGTGCCTCTTGCGTATGTATCACCAATAGCCAAGTTGCAATGTTCATTGACGAATCCCATATTAGCGATGTCTGTCGAGTCCAATTGGGTATCAGTATCAACAAACGATAAATCCAAAGTTGAACCTCCAGAAATAGTTAAATCAGTTCCCGAAATCGAAATGTCCTGAATTTCATTGGTTGGATCCGCATCCGCATCATCAGCGTTGGTAATGAACCCATTGTTGGCTACCATTGCATCAACTGATGCTTCGTTCAATTGAGTATCGGTATCCTTATCTACTGTTTGGTTTACCCATGTGTAGTTTCCAGAACCATCTGTTTGCAACACTTGACCGTTAGATCCTCCTGCTGGAAGTTCAATCTCGTTGGTAGGATCCGCATCCGCATCATACGCATTGATGTAAAGTGTTTGTCCGCAATAAGCAGAAAGATCAATAACTTCATCAGTTAGAAGATCATTTGCATCTCCATACGTACCATTTCCTTGACCCAAACTTGTATTCCAGAACCATTTGGGCCAGTTGTAATACTCATCTATTTTTCCGTCGGAAAACTTCCACCTGAAGATGTAATGTAAACTGATTGTGAATACGAAAATTGAACTAAAAGAAGGGAGCTCAACAACAAAAAACACTTTAGCATAAGTTAAAAATTAATGTGTTTAGCTAAGGTAGAGCACATCGGCTTGCGCGCGTGTATATACACGACTATGGATGTACGGAATCGTGAATCCGAACGAGTTCATACTGTTTTGGGCCCTGATTCAGTAAATAGCTCGACTACGCAAGGGTATCAAACAACGTTCTGATCGGGATGGGCTCCATCGTGATGGATAATTGCTATATCGAATCGGGCTCTATTGTTGCTGCTGGTGCTGTTTTAACAGAAGGAACCCGTGTAGAGGCGGGCTCAATTTATGCAGGAGAGTACCAGCTAAGAAAGTGAAGTCTATATCGCCTGAATTATTTGAAGGTGAAGTAATGAGAATTGCAAACAATTATTTGAAGTATTCAAGTTGGTTTAAGGAAGTTAAGTAGACTTACTTTAAACTTTTTGTCGGATCTATAGCCTCCTACTTCGCTATGCTAAAGCGGATCAAATTGGATCGTTGAATAATAAAATCAAAACTCCCCTTACGAGACGCAAAGAGAGTTTTGACCTTAGTTGTTCGACTACATTCGGCTGTCAAACTGTTGGATACTTAGAGCCTTGATCAACTGCCGAAGAATTTGAAGTATCAACATCTATATTCAATTTTTCATTTAATATTAGAATGGCTTAATCGCTCGAACACTCAAAGGCTGAGAGTTGAGATTATAAGACCAGTTATTCGTTACAAAATTAAATGAATGCGATTGGGTTGGGTCAGCACCAACTTGGTTACTTGACCAGTAATTGCCAGTTCCTATTGCCACACCTCCATTTGAAACTAATGCAGCATTCACTGTGCTTAATTGAGGATATATCCAGTATTGGAGTTCATATAGAGATGGCAAATACCAATTTGGAGCTTCGTTCGTTGTTTTAAAAAATGAACACGCATAAGCTGCATAGTTACTCCCATTTCCGTAACCTTGGGCTGCAATGATCAAAGTCGTATTTCGAATACCTCCGTACAATCCCAAGGCATCCGCCATAGATCTTGCCGACGTACCCGGACTCCAAGGTAATGGAGAACTGGGAACATCGTTCATAGCAATTACCAATCCATGCTCTCCACTCTCATCTACATAAAAGACGATGCCCCCATAAGCGTAATCACCAATTTGATACTGTGCTTCTGAAACTTCGTTGTTAGTAATGTCAATACCAGATCCAGCTGTGTATACGCCTATACTATCTTGAAAAGTACCTCCTCCGTTACTCAAACTAACCGTAGTTCCGCTTCTAGAGATCGTTTGAATTTCATTGTTCGGATCCGCATCCGCATCGTTTGGAGATGTAATGAATCCGTTGTTTGCAACAAAAGCATCTACTTCCGCTTCTGTCAATTGCGTATCCGTGTTATCCAAGTATTGAGAAAGATCAATTGATGTCGCTGTTCCGTTGTTTGTGATTGTCAAGATGTTTCCATTCAACTCTAAATCTTGAATCTCATTTGTTGGATCTGCATCTGCATCGTTTGGAGACGTAATGAATCCGTTGTTTGCAACGAAAGCATCAACTTCTGCTTCTGTCAACTGTGTATCCGTGTTGTCTAAATATTGAGAAAGATCAATAGATGTCGCAGCTCCGTTGTTTGTAATTGTCAAGATGTTTCCGTTCAACTCTAAATCCTGAATTTCATTTGTTGGATCTGCATCCGCATCGTTTGGGGAAGTAATAAATCCGTTGTTTGCAACGAAAGCATCAACTTCTGCTTCTGTCAATTGTGTATCCGTGTTGTCTAAATATTGAGAAAGATCAATTGATGTCGCAGCTCCGTTGTTTGTAATTGTCAAGATGTTTCCGTTCAATTCTAAATCTTGAATCTCATTAGTTGGATCTGCATCCGCATCATCTACTTGATCATTCAACACTGTTTCTGCTGAATTTGCATGCAACGCATACGGAACGCTCATTAATTGCGATGTCCCCATCACTGAATAGTTCGTTCCACCTGCATTATCTACAGCAGTTTCGACAAAGTAAGGGCCGTTGCTCCAGTCGATTAATGCAAAATCACCGCTGACAACTGTCCCACTTCCAATTTGAAGATTGATAAGTCCGTAAGTATTTGTTGTCGTTGTAAACGTTTCTTGATAAACTGCTGTTCCTGTTGGAGAGCCTTGTAAAATAGTCATTTGCATACCCACTGCCTGGTTGTTTAAAACAAGGTTTCCAGCATCACGAAGTACGGCTTGATAATTAAATTGTTCAGGTGCTTGAGCAAAGCTTCCAAAGGAAAGAAGTCCAAATGCAAAAGCAGATAATATTAGTTTTTTCATTTCTGAATAGTTTAAGGTGTTTTAATAAGTTTGAAAGTTTTCAATAATTGATTCTTGTCTTCTAAAACAAGTGAATAGGTTCCTGGGGCACATTGATTCACATTAATGGTGGTTGTATAACCGTTAAGAATGTCATTGGCCACAAGTTTGCCCTGTGCATCGTAAAGTTTGTATACGACACCGGCATAGGTTTCAGTGCTAATGTTTAGCACTTCAGAAGTTGGGTTGGGAAAAACGGTGACTTCCATTTGAGGGGCTTGATCGTCCAATCCGGCAAAATTCCAGTTTGTTTGATGGAACCCTTGGGTTAAGTCATTTGTTCCGTCTGTTCCTGTGTCTATAATCACTTCGCCTATTGTAAAGTCGATATTCGCACTTGCATTGGAGTACGAATCTCCTTGCGCAGATACAACATCTTGCGCTGAAACTGAACATGTAGAAAGCAGAAGTGAAAACACTAATAATGTTTCTTTTTTCATTGATTCTATTTAATTTTAAAAGTGAATGTGTACTTAATTGTCTTCAACAAAAGAATTATTGTTGTGAATAACTTATTGTTGTTGTGAACGACACTTCATGATTTTTACTAATGATATTTTTTCATCCGTGTGTTTCACACTCAAAGAGAAGAAATCTTTTTATACGACTTGAAAGGCTGTCATCAATAACATAAAATTGTCATAAACGACCTTCATTAAAAAAGAAAAGACACTTTCTTTGTGCGTATAATTTTAACTCTGTAATAAGTGAGTAAGATCAAAACAATAAGTTTGATTTATCTGTTGCTGACTGCTGTAAGTGGCTATAGTCAAACCTACCAGAAGTATTCATTTGATGAGTATATAAAACGAGCCGAAAAATTTGGTCAAGTGAATTTGTCAGGTGAAGAATTGGACTTTCTGAACAAAGCCTTGATGGTTGCCTCTAATGATGAAGAGTATTGTGTTGCCCTTTACCACAAGGCTGAATTATTAAGGGCGACGCGCCAATTTCAACAAGCCATAGAAACCTTGTGGAAAATGAAATATTACACAAAAGGCAATGTGGAAATGCAAATTAAAATGTACGGACGTTTGGCAGCTGTACATCAAGAAGGTTGTTTTTATGAGAGTAAGATCAACGACGATAGTGTACGATTCGATATTAACACTGCATTAACTTTGGCCAAGACAGAACCAGAAAAATTCCAGTTAGAGATTGCTTCTTTGTATAACGAACTCGGTATGTTCGTATATCGTCGAGGTGACACGCCACAGGCGAGGAACTTGTTTCAAATAAGTTGTGACATTTACAGCAAAAACAAAAATGATAGGATGCTGATTACTCCTATGAGTAATCTACTCGAATTAGAAAGTTGTTCACTCAATCACGATGTTTCGAATCATTTGGCCAATAAACTTTTGGTTCTTATTGAAAACAAGGAGTGGTACGCACAAATGTTACAAGCATATAAGGCTTTAGAGATAAATGCTAGTACACAAAATGACACGCTTACCGAACTATTTTATGTCAACAAATACCTTCAAACGAAGATTAATTATGACGGGCGAAATAATTCCAATAAGTTATTGACCTTGTCGGAAATATATGAGCGTAACAAATTAGAGAAAAAAGTCAGTGAAGAACGATTATCCAAAGAAGAAAAAATCCAAGAACTTAAGGAAGTCAGTGAATTCAGTGAAAGCCTCATTATTGTTCTATCTTTCACTTTGTCACTGATTTTGGTAACAATAATATTATTTGTCCGCGAAAGGAGAATAAAGGCGAGAATTAATTCCATTAATACTAAGTTGAATTTTGCCAATGAAAAATACCAATTGCTGGTTATTGAGAGTAATCATAGGATAAAGAACAATCTACAAATGATTACCGCCATGCTGGAATATACAGGAAAAAGCGTCGATCCCTCTGAGACCCTTTTATTGCAATCCATCAATCAAAAAATCAATACCATTAGCTCCTTACACAAACATCTTTATGTTGATGTCCACAACGATTTAATCTCCGTTGAGTTATATTTTACGGAGTTACTCAAATTATATAAAAACATGTATCCTGATGGGTTTAATGTAGATTTAGTTGCGGAGAACGTTTACATCAGAAGCGAACGTATAGTATACTTTGGTCTAATTTTTAATGAGATGTTATCTAATACTGTTGAGCACTCGTTTGAAAACATTGGAAAGATCAAAATGCACCTTACATCCAGTGAAAATGGCTTTAACTTTTTTTACTCAGATCATTCTGTAAGATGTTCACACGAGACTACAGGAACGGGAATATCATTAATCAAAAGTTTGATCGATCGAATCGGAGGTTTTAACTATAATTTCAATCCATCAAACGGTGGTTATCAATTTGAATTCACTCAAGAACAACGTTCTTAGAGAACATCTTTAAATGATCTGGAAATAGGAATGGGAACCCCTTTAATGTGTACTTGAGTTGCACTTTTTGACTCTATGAAATCTCTATTGATGGCATAAGATCGGTGAACTCTCACGAATTGACTTGGCAGCTCTTTGAGCAGCTCTTTGAGCAATTTGCGCTGAACAAATTTTCCTTCCCTATGAAATATTTCAACATAGCCAGAATCACCTTTAACATAGTAAATATGTGCTGGATTCATTTCCATTTGACCGTGTGAAACTCGCAGCTTCAAGCTTGGTGTTACTCCTGCTTTTATGATTTCGAGTGCTGCGACCACATCCATTCTCTGAAAAGGTTTACTGATATATGCCTTTGGCTTTAAAACAGCAGCTTCTTTCAAGGTAAGATCATCTTGATTCGCAGTTAGAAAAATAAAGGGTAGATTTCTCTGACTGAGAGCTGCACCAACATCAAGACCAGTCAAAGTTTCGGATAGGAATATATCAACAATTGCAACATCAAATTTCCAATCCGTTCTTTTAAGAAATTGTTCACCACTGTGGTGCATACTAACAACATCAAACCCAAGACTTGTAGCCAAATCTTTTAGTTGATTTGCAACGAAAAACTCATCCTCAATAATTGCTACTTTAATCGGTATCATTCGCTTCACGAAAATACTTAAAATGATTTTTTCTAGAACTCAAAGTCATGAATAACCTAATCTTGTCATTAACTGCAATGAGCTAAAGGGAAATATTGTAATAATTGGAAAAGAGGGATCGACTTGGAGTTAAACTCTTCTCTTGAACAAGAAGCGTAACCCTCCTGACCCTAACTTATAGGTGGATGAACAGATAGTTGTGATGAAAGTGCTGAACGAAACAACCTATAAACCTCAGATTGGCATTGATTGAAAATCACTCGGTAATGGGAATATCCATGCCGAATGAGAGATCCAATTAGGCGTTGATGGAATTGATCCAAATTAATCAATTGACTGTACAATTTAATTGATACATGAGCAAATGTGGGTAAACAATCAGGTAATTAAAGATATTGGTGGGTCAAACACTAGTCAGATATGAATCGTATGCCACTCAGAAAAGATGTAGTAGCGCACAATACCCTCTGTTTTTCCCGATTGAATTTCATAGTGAGCATTCGTCAATAAGGAGTAGGTGAGAGACACTTTCCAAAATTTTAAACTCTTGGTACTTCTAGCTCGGTATTTCCCCGAAAAAATCAGTATTATTAGCTCACTTTGAAAATTTGACAAAAAACGAGGTGAGAACTTCACTTAGATATCCCAAATGATTACACCAGAAACTGATAAAAAACTCTTTTTGATCGATGCTTATGCACTGATTTTCCGTGCCTATTTCGCATTTATCAAAAACCCAAGAATCAACTCAAAAGGACAGAACACTTCTGCTGCGTTTGGTTTTACCAATTCCTTGATTGATATCTTAAGAAATGAAAAGCCTAGCCATATTGCAGTGGTATTTGATCCTCCAGGAGGTTCTACGGTTCGTAAGGAAGAGTTTTCTGAGTATAAGGCCCATCGCGATGAGACTCCAGAAGGAATTATCTCGATGATTGAACCAATCAAAAATATTATTCGTGCGTTCAATATTCCGATTCTTCAGGTGGCAGGATATGAAG
>CAJQOB010000093.1 GCA_905479845.1 uncultured Flavobacteriales bacterium | reverse complement strand
CGCTTGAACCTTCTCTAAAATTACAGGGTATTTAGCAGCAATGCTTTCATCAGAAAAACCAAGTGCCGTCCCGTATTTAGAAGCTAATCTCTCTTCAGTTGGGTCAACCTCACCGTCAACGTTCACCATTTTAATGAACTGGATGAAACGTTCGTAACGCTCTTCGCGCGAAACTGGCGGTACTGTTGGGTACTGCTCTGGATGCTCAATGATTTCTTTTACTTGTTCTGAAGTTAATCCCAAACGAGTTGCGATACGTGAAAGTAAATTTACCTCAGTAGTATCAATTTTCCCGTCAACACGAGCTAACATCACTAAGTTGTTAAAGTATCCTTTGTCAGCGCTACGCTCACCTGATTCAAATAATTGTGCAATTGTTCCCATTCTTGTACTTAAAATTCGTGGCAAAGATACTATTTTCTTATGCCCATTTCCAGATAATTAAATATTATTTTCAATATAGTGGATCAATGAATGAATGACCTTAATATGTATCTCTTGAGCACGGTCGGCGTATTCTGATTTTGGTGCGCGAATTTCAACATCACAAAGTGCAGCCATTTCACCGCCAGTTTTACCCGTAAGTCCAACGACCTTCATTCCTTTTTCCTGAGCAACCTTAATTGCGTTCAAGACATTCTTAGAATTTCCACTTGTTGATATTCCGAGTAGAACGTCATTTTCATTTCCCACTCCTTCAACATAACGCGAGAAAATATGATCGAAGCCATAGTCGTTTCCTACGCACGTAATGTGACTAGGATCTGAGATCGAAACTGCACCAATTGATGGGCGGTCATCTCGAAAACGTCCAGTGAGTTCTTCCGCGAAATGCATGGCGTCACACATCGATCCTCCATTCCCACAACTAATGATTTTGCCACCACTTTTTATGGCTTCTACCATGAATTGACCCGCTTCAGCTATTTTTTGGATGTTTTCGGGAGTGTTAAATATTTGCAAAATTTCTGCTGCCTGAGAAAATTGGTCTGCTATTTGTTTTTCACTCATCGAAAAGATTTTCGTCAAAAATACGAATTCTATAATGCAGGAGAGAAAATATTGAATCAATCTTGTTATATTTGAAACCCGAGCCCAGCTCAAAAACAACAGACTATGAAAAAAAGTTTACTGCTAATTCTTACAGTATTTATCACAATGGCCGCCCAATCTCAAGATTGCTTCACACGTTTGCAGAAAGCGTTTGATAAACGTGGTGCAAATGCCGTTGCGAATGAAATGCATAGAAACGTGATTCTTTCATTTTTTGATGAGGATGGATCAACTTATTGTATTTCAGGAAAGGCAAGAGTTGAAAATGGACAAATCCAGTCTGTATTCAGACAATTCGAAGATGACACGTACGAATTGATGGAGAAGAAATTCTATAGTGCATCAAAGCAACCGCCAGTTATTGTAAATGGTATTTCTGAAATGATTTACAACACGGATGGAGAAAAATTCAAGATCGTTTTTATCGATGCTTTGAAGCCTAAACAGAAATCATACAAAGAAATCAGTCTTCCTGACGATTTATAGGAAGTCAATTAATATTCAAAATCCCATTCGGTTTATTCTGGATGGGATTTTTTATTTGTACTTATTTCCGAATGTTGATTAGCTTTGTTCTATGAACGATTGGAAGGATAAAATCGTCTGGGTGACGGGTGCGTCATCTGGAATTGGAGCTGAAATAGCGAAGCAAGCAGCCGATGCGGGAGCAAGTGTAATTTTATCTGCACGTAGCGAGGCGAAACTTCAGGAGGTCCAGCGGTCGCTTCAAAACTCCGATAAACATCTGGTATTACCATTGGATCTGAACGACTCAGAAAACTTTGGTTCGCTCGTGGATCAAGTACTGACCAAATACAAGCGTATTGATGTTCTTGTAAATAATGGTGGGCTTTCACAGCGCTCTGAAGTACATGAAACACCAATGGAAGTTGATCGACGAATCATGGAAGTGAATTATTTTGGAAATGTTGCATTGACGAAACAAGTACTTCCAATCTTTAGGAGACAGAAATCAGGTCAATTTATCGTGATATCAAGTATTGCGGGAAAGTTCGGTTTCTTCTTAAGAAGTGCCTACAGTGCTTCGAAACATGCGCTTCATGGTTTCTATGAAAGTTTAATGTTGGAGGAGGAGAACAACAACATCAAAGTATTGATTGCCTGTCCAGGGAAAATCAACACGCAAATTTCGGTCAATGCTCTCAACTCTGACGGGAATACGCATGGTGTGATGGATCACAATCAGGAAACTGGGATGTCTGCTGAAGAATGTGTTCGTCAGTTATTCAAAGCAGTTGTAAAAGGAAAGAGAGAAGTGTTGATTGGAAACAAAGAAATAAAGGCGGTAACTCTGAAACGCTTTCTACCATTAATGTTTTGGAAGGTCATTAAAAAACAAAGCGCAACTTAAATTAGATGTTTTTTTCAAAGAAAATAAAAGATTAACTTTAGTGGTTAGGAATCCTTACTATATTTGCATTGGCAATACTGCCGAATAAATTTAAAACATACAATTATGAGTAAATCAATTTTTTATCACGCCGCTTGTCCAGTTTGCTTGAGCGCAGAGCAGGATATTTTGAACTTAATCGATCCGTCGGATGTGGAGGTAGTGAACTTCGCAGAAGGGAAGTCTCGAATTGAAGAAGTGGAAAGAGCAGGGGTTAAATCTGTACCAGCCTTAGTTATGGCAAACGGAAACGTTCTGCACATTAACTTTGGTGCTTCAATGGCAGATGTTAGGGGATAACCATTTTTTTTAATTAAACTAGTTAGGAGTCCTTCTTAAGTGGTGGGTTTCCCTGACTAGTTTGAAATGAAAATTAATTATTAAACACAAGAACGATGAGAATAAGAACGATTTCAATAATTATTACACTTTTGGCAGTCTTCGCTGTTACTGCTCAAGATTTCTCCATTACGGATGTTCACGTCAAGAAGGATCATGAGTTGAACCAGCTAATTTTCACGATGGAAGTTGCTGGAAATGCAGGTGATTCCATTCCCGTTGCAATTGGGAACCTGGATGGTGCGCCTGTTTTGGGATATGTTTTCCCCACTAGTCTTAACTCTGAGGATGTTGGTTTTGATGCTACCGCAGGAATTGTTGCCATGGCTATAACGTCACATCCAGATTTTGACGATACGCCACTTTGGGATGAGAATATGGACATGGATTACGCCAACGATGGTGTCGTTTGGCATGCACATTGGGTACTTTTGGTAGATGACCCTAGCGTACCAGGTGGATTATCGGTAAAGGCAACTACGGCTGCCTCAGTTTTACCACCAACGAATCCAGGGATGCCAATGTACATGGATAGTCCAGGATTTCAAATTACATGGTCTGGAAACAGAATATCTTGCGTTGTTCCATTAACTAGAATGAACAATCAAGACAACTTCAATTATGATGGTGTAACAGCTTTAATGAACGTTAACATCTCCGATTCAGCATTGCCAACGCTTGGAGTATATGAAGTGTATTCCGTTGCATCTGGAAACCTATCTCTGCCTTACACAGTTGGAAATCATAGCTGCGATACTCTTTTTCTAGATATTTCATCTGCTGGTGGATTAGGTTTGATCAATCCAGAGAAAATCACAATCTACCCGAATCCAACGTCGACAGAAGTGCATTTGGATGTGAGCGCAACCTTTAGTTTGGGGATATACGAAATCCAAATTTTCAATTTGGGAGGTACGCTTGTATATCAAGGAATGATTGACTCAACGAGCATTGCTATTCCGGTTACCAGTATTGGCGCTAGCGGAACGTATATTCTGAATGTTGTAGAAAGCAGTTCAAGCGAAGTTAGAGGATCGAAGAAACTAGTGTTAAACTAGAATTTTCTAGAGCGATCGAATGAGCTATTGGATAAATTTGCTTCAAGTAATTAGGATTGCTAACTTTACCTATCAAGGATTCGTCCTTGATAGGTAATTTTTTATATGAAAGAAAACATCTTTAATACCGAATTTCAAGAACAAAGCGTTGCAAGCAAGGCAGTGGTTGGTCTTGAGAGAATTTCTGAAGCCTTTAGAGTATTACTCTGGGACCACGCTAAGAAGAATGGTTTGAGCCCTATTCAAATTCAGATTCTCATATTCTTGGCGTATCATAAAAAAACGCTCTGTACTGTCAGTTATTTGGCCATAGAGTTTAATCTGACCAAGGCAACGGTAAGTGATGCGGTTAGAGTTTTGGACAAGAAGGGGTACATTGTAAAGGATTATTCATCGGAAGATAGTCGGAGTTATTCTATTCTCTTATCAGAGGAGGGAAAGAAGATGGTCGCAACAACGCAAACATTTGCCAATCCAATTGTTGAAGGGTTCGAAGGAATTGAAAAATCGGAATTAGATTCATTCTTTAAAACTTTGAGTACCCTAATCTACAAGCTTAACTCCAAAGGAATTCTAACAATCCAGAGAACCTGTTACGGTTGTAAGTTTTACGATAAGTCAGGACCTAAAGATTACTGTAAACTGATAGGGAAGGAGTTGTCGAGTGCTGATATTCGATTGGACTGTCCAGAGTTTGAAGATAGAGCTTAGATTAAAAGACAAAAAAACTCC
>CAJQOB010000092.1 GCA_905479845.1 uncultured Flavobacteriales bacterium | reverse complement strand
ATATTTAACACTTGAATTTTGGTTTCAAATCAACGCCTCAACCTTGGTTACTATAGTGGTTGGGGCGTTATTGCTTCATAACTACTTAAGACCTAATGCCTTTTTCAATTCGGGATTCAAGTCGCTCTGCTTGGCGATGTGCAGCACATTCCCTCCTGTTTGATTAATGATGTAGTCATATCCTCTTGCTTTCGCAATTTTATCAATCTCTGTCTGGATTTGAGTCATTATTGGCTGTAGTTGATCAGTTTGATAATCTCGAACTGATGCTTCTGCTTCCGCCCAAGCCTTTTCATTGGCTTCCTGAGTGCGTGAATCTGAAAGACTTTTCTGGTCTGCTGTAACTCGGTCGCTAAACTTTTCGATTCTTTCTTGTGCCAATTTCACTTCAGGTAATTCAGAAAGAAGCATCTCCACATTTACAAATCCAACTTTCAGGTTATCCTTCGGAGCAAGCTTGGCGTGGTCTATCTCTTGAACTTCAATCCCCAACTCATTAAACAGCGCGGATGTAACATCACAATCCTCAGGTCCATAAACGATTGTTGAAACTCCAGAGCTTGTCGTTTGGTTCAAAATGAACGTAAATCCATTCGTTTCAGCAATTTTATCTATGGCAGTTTGAAGCTTGGTGAGAATTTCTTCTCTTCTTTCAGCTCTCATCGTTCCTATTTTATACTGACTCTCATCTTTGAATTCTTCCAGCTCAAGACTTAACTCGGTAATTTTTGTCTCGTAATCCTTCCTTTTCTCATCTGTCAATGATGCTTCTTCATTTTGGTATTGAGTATAAACCTCATATAGTGCGTCACTCTTTACTTGATACTCATCTGTCAGTTTATCGATGTGGATTTGGATCGTTTGCTCCAATTGCTCCATTTCAGGCATGTACATCAGGACCAATTCTACGTTAGTATATCCAATCTTTACTTCTGACGGTTCCGTTTTATACTCTGTTGCGAAAATCCTCGCTTTTCCAGATTCAGTTTCTCTCAATAGATATTCGGTCACTTCTGTTTCCTCTGGTGCATAAATCACAAATGAAATCCCCTCATTATTCGTCGACTGAAACAGAGCGTTCAGTTTCAGCTTTTTCGAAACGGTCTTGATTGCACTTGAAACATCATCGACAATTGGTATCGTTAGTTCTTCATTCTTTGCAGCTAATTTCTTATCGGCTTCTTGTGAGCTTATTCGTAATTGCTCATTCAGTTGATAAAGCTCATTCTCAAGCTTTTTTAGTCTTTCCTCAGATGCACCTAACTCAATAGCTTCTTGATACTGCTCAATTCTCAGGTTAAAAAAATCTTCTTGATTTTTGACCTTGGCACTCAACTCTTTCTGATATGTCTCTTGGGCTTTTATTGCATCGGCATATAAAGGATGTGAGGTCATGACGTATTCAGAATTGGCGTAAGCAATGGTAACTTGACCATATGCAACACTTGATACAACAAAGACTAGTAGGGAAACAATCATTTTCACTTGTGGCATGACGATGGAATTTTGGGAGTTAATTCAATTTATGTTTCACTAAACTATCAAAATACAGCGTAAAAAAAAACGATCTACCACTTAAGGTAGATCGTTTTTGATATTATTAACCGTTATGGTCTATTTTGCTTCGGCTTCAGGCTTTGGCAAAAGAACCTTACGTGAAAGTTTCCACTTACGTGTTTTAGGATCTTTACCAACTACTTTGAATTTCACAACATCTCCTTCTTTACAAACGTCTTCCATTTTCTGGATACGCTCGTGTGCGAATTCTGAGATGTGAATCAATCCATCAGTACCAGGAACGATTTCAACAAATACTCCGTATGCTTGAAGTGATTTGATCTTTCCTTCGTACTCAGCTCCTTCATCTACCGTTGGAGGGAATGCGATTTGCTTGATCATTTTCACAGCAGTGTTCATGTCATCTGCGTTGTTCGACATGATTTGAACTTTACCTTCACCTGATTCCAATTCTTCAATTGTAATGTTCGTGTTGGTATCTTTCTGCATCTGTTGGATGATCTTTCCACCAGGCCCGATGATCGCTCCAATCATATCATTTGGCACTGTGAATGCTTCGATACGTGGAGTTTGAGGTTTCAACTCTGCATTTGGTGCAGCAATTGTTTCCGTGATCTTATCCAAGATGTGTAAACGTCCTTCTTTCGCTTGGTTCAATGCTTGAGTCAATACTTCGTAAGGAAGACCATCAACTTTGATATCCATTTGACAAGCTGTAATTCCAGCTGCTGTACCTGTAATTTTGAAATCCATATCTCCAAGGTGATCTTCATCTCCTAAGATATCAGACAATACTGCGAATTTACCATCCTCAGCAACTAATCCCATTGCGATTCCTGATACTGGCGCTTTAATTTGGATACCACCATCCATCAATGCTAGAGTTCCAGCACAAACAGTTGCCATTGAGGAAGAACCGTTAGATTCTAAAATCTCTGACACCAATCGGATTGTGTATGAGTTATCTTCTGGAAGAACTGGTTTCAAAGCTCTAAGTGCTAAGTTACCGTGTCCAATCTCACGACGAGATGTTCCTCTTAACATACGAGCTTCACCTGTTGAGAATGGAGGGAAGTTGTAGTGCAACATGAATGGAACGTTTCCTGAGAAAGTTACATCATCAATTCGTTGCTCATCCATTTTTCCTCCCAAAGTAAGTGTTGTCAATGATTGAGTTTCTCCACGTGTAAACACAGCAGAACCATGCGCCGTTGGCAAGTAATCAACTTCTGACCAGATTGGACGAATCTCATTGAACTTACGACCATCCAAACGGATATTGTCATTCAACATTGTATCTCTAACTGCTTTCTTCATTGCAGCTTTGTAGTATACAGAGATGTATTTCCCTTCTACTTCTAACTCCTCTTCAGAAAGAGATGCGATGTATTCTTCTTTAATTGCACCAAACAATTCAGCTCTCTTTTCTTTAGATGCTAAACCTTGTTCTGCAACCACTTTACATTTTGCGTAGCATGCTTCCATTACTTTCGCACGAACCTCATCATTGTGATCTTCGTGAGAGTATTCTCTTTTTGGAGAAGTACCTGGAACCTCTGCTGCCAAATCCAATTGGAACTGACATTGTAATTTAATTGATTCGTGCGCTTTCTTGATGATCTCAACCATTTCTGATTCTTGAATCTCAAGCATTTCACCTTCTACCATTACGATGTTATCAATCGTACCAGCGATCATACAATCGATGTCAGAAGCTTCCATTTCCTCCAATGTTGGATTAATGATAAACTCTCCATCAACTCTACCTACACGTACCTCAGACATTGGCCCGTTGAAAGGGATATCTGAAACTGCAATTGCAGTAGATGCAGCAAAACCAACTAATGCGTCAGGGCTGTTAATACCATCATAAGCGATTAATTGCATCATACATTGAACCTCAGCATGGAAATCATCTGGGAACAATGGACGCAAAGCTCTATCTACGATACGCATAACAAGAATTTCACGTTCCGATGGACGTGCTTCTCTACGGAAGAAACCTCCTGGGATTCTACCATCTGCGGCAAATTTCTCTTTGTAATCTACCGTCAATGGTAGAAAATCTACGCCTTCTCTGGCGTCTTTGTTTGCAACAACTGTTGCAAGAATCATAGTGTCGCCCATTCGTAACACTACGGATCCGTCAGCTTGTTTCGCTAACTTTCCAGTCTCGATGGAGATCTCTTTTCCTCCGATAGTGATGGACTTTGTTATTCCTATATTCATATTTATTTGTTTACTTATTTATTAATAGAAAGATTGTTTGATTCAAAATTGAAAGATTTATTCGGCGTCATAAAACGTTGATTCTTTCAATTGATATTCAACTTGAGGTTCTTCGAACTTGGCTCCTTTTCTATCTGACTGTTTCAGGTATTTCATGAAATTCATCAGTTGCTTTGAAATATCTACAAGTTTTTCCTCGCATTCTTTGAACTCAGATTCGCTGATTAAACCCGCATCCATTGCCCGATATAGTTGTGATATCAATTCTCCTACACTACCCTTCGATATTGACAGAAAATGAATAAACTCTTTATTACCAGAGCGCTCTGAACCTTCAGCAATGTTATCCATTATGCTTCCAGCCGTTTTGAACATGTGATTTTTCAAGAACCCAAAGTTCCGATCCTCTTTATCTTTCAATATTTCAAACAACTCTTGATTCAGTTTCCGACTTTGCTTCCAAACTTTCATATTTCTGAAATTCTGATAACCAGCCATCGCTCAATCTTTCAATTCTAATTCTTCTTCGAATCTTTCAATTCCTATTGCAAAAAGGGACAGCCGAATCGAATTCGAATGCCCCCTCTAATAAATTTTGTGCCTGTAAAATGATCTTAACGACGAAGTCCAAGTTCTTTTACAATTGCACGATATCTTTCAATATCTTTCGCTTTCAAGTAATCAAGCAAGCTACGACGCTTACCAACTAACAATTGAAGAGCTCTTTGTGTTCCGTAATCTTTACGATTCTTTTTCAAGTGCTCAGTCAAGTGAGAAATACGGTATGTGAACAATGCAATTTGTCCCTCTGATGAACCTGTGTCAGATTCAGACTTCCCGTGTTTCGCGAAGATTTCTTTTTTCTTTTCTGGTGCTAAATACATTCCAATATTTATTTAATGATTTTTATGTATGTCGATTTTCGACGTGGCAAAGATAGTGTTATTATTGATAATTCAAGAAATAGTTGGACAAATTACTTTTTTTCTGTGTGTTCGAAGCTGTTAACAGCTTTCATGTACATGTTGGAAGTTTTTGTCTTGTCTCATCAACTGCAAACAACACATAAATCATCTTAGAATTACAATTTGTGCATATATAGTCTCCCCTCAGCCGCTGCATAAACATAACCATTACAAACAGCTAGATCTGATATTGTTAACCCTAAATCTCCAATACATCTCCACATTCCATTGTCCAACTCATATATCGATTTGATAGTGGTGCC
>CAJQOB010000091.1 GCA_905479845.1 uncultured Flavobacteriales bacterium | reverse complement strand
CATCCTTCTTTCTTATCGAGTACATCCCAAGAATCACCTTCGTAGGGCACGGCACCTGAAATGAATTTCACCCCGTCAATTACAGAACCACCACCAACGGCCAGTATGAAATCAATGTTTTCCTCTCGGCACAAATCTCTCGCTTTCATTAGGGTCGTAAACTCAGGGTTCGCTTCAATTCCTTGAAAGGAAACATGATGAAAATCTCCCAATTGATCAACAATATTTTGATACAACCCGCTGCGAACAATGCTTCCTTGACCATAAGCAATGAGTACTCGTTTCGCACCAAACTCCTTGAGTAATTCTGGCAATCTGCTCAACTGATCTTTCCCAAAGACGATACGTGTCGGGTTGTAATATTCAAAATTCAACATGGATATTTTATTTACGAAAAATCCCATTCCGATTTAATCAGAATGGGATTTCAAATTACTTAGATTCTATTAATAGTTACCGTTATCTTTTACGGCGTACGCTAATTTAAGCGCTTCGATTTCTTGCAGTTCTTTACGGATATCGAAGATGATACCTGTAGGTGCTTGCTCATCTGCTTTTACACATGTAATCACTTCCTTAAGCGGTTGTTTCATACGATCTGGTTTTTCATCGAATTTATTCAATTTCCAGCGACGTACAGCGTTCACGTTATACAAGTCACCTGGACTTGGTTGTGCTACATTATCCAAGAACAGTGCATACCCCATATCAAAACTTTCTATTCTTGATTTATTTCTAGGCACCCCAAGGTACAAGAAATCAATTTCAGAACGTTGTTTGAATGGCGTCATGTCTTCTGCACGAACTCCTGTCGGTTGAGTTACCTCAACTGTTGGATCCGCATCTTTAGTTGTTGTTGCAACCATGAAGAAGAACAAAAGCATAAATACGATATCCGGTAGCGAAGAAGTATTTACTCCTGGTGCTCCCTTTTTACCTCCTTTTTTAAACTTTGACATAGTTCTATTTTTTCGGTGTTACTTCAATAATACGAGCTGGGTAAAGCAATTCAAGCAAACCTTTCTTCGCAAGAAACTCTTTATCAGCAGGTTCGTTACCTAGGCGTGTAATGATCCTACCATACCCGTAACCCCAGATTTTCTGAGCAGCCTCATCTCTTAATTCGAAAAGAGCTTCTTCAATTTCTGATTGAATTTTCGCAAAGTACTCGTAACCAGTTTTGATCTGCACTTCAATACGAATGTGCGATTGCGGAGAAATTTCAGGAAGTTCAGCTCTACCGTAAAGTTTCAGTGCCGACTTTTTCTTTTCCCATTCTGACACTTTACTCCAGAAGTATTCAATCAATGCTGGATCAGCATCAGGAGTATTTTCAACTTCCTCCGCTTCCTTAGTTGTTTTCTGAATCTTTTGTTCAATCTCTCCTATTCCAAATCGGTTATAGAAAGGGAACTCAAACCCTGAATAAGCAGGATCCATTGCATATTGTGCAGTTTCTGCCGAAGTCAATTTTTCGTTCGTTCTGAAGAACTCAAGTACCAAGTCAGAAATATCATCTGGATCTTCTACAAACTCTCCCCGCACCATTAATTGATTCGCACTATTTGCAACGATTGCGCAAATATCTCTTTCCTGAACGTCTGGCGGTGGAATTGGTGTTTCAACCTTCTTAGGAATAGGACGGACGTAAGCCTTATCTCTATCCATCGTTGTTGTCACCAAGAAGAAGATCAATAGCAAGAACGCGATGTCTGCCATCGAACCAGCATTAATTTCGGGTATGTCTCGCTTTGCCATAATCTACTTAATTGCGCGTGTGAAAAATCCTGCGATAACAGCTAGGAAACCAACTCCAACTGCCACTAGAGCTGTCCAAAGTCCTGCTGTAGTAGCAGTAATTGTTCCTTGTTCAACAGGGTGACGTAATTGTAATGTTTCGTTCGTGTCTCCAGTTCCTGCAGCCCAGAAGATTAAATAAATAATCAATGCGGCTACCAATCCAAGAATTGAAAGAACGGTCTTTTTAGGATTTGAAATCAACTGAACAACGAAGAACAATAGAATCAATCCAATTCCAAGGAAAACGATGATCCCAGTGAACGTTGATGCAAGTCCGAGTTGACTACCTTCGCGGAATTCTTTGATTTCCTCAGGAGTACCCGTTGCATTTGGTCCGCCAAATAAGAACAGACATAGAATAACTCCAATGGCAACAAGTACCACCTTCAAGATATTCATATATAAAGGAAGTTTATTAATCTTCATCCTCTTAATTTTTAAAGTTTATACTGATTCTGGCGCTATTCACCAGAATCCAAATTCGATTGAAAACTCTTATGAGTTAGCCACCTTGTGCTTCAACATCATATCGATAAGAGATATAGATGCGTCTTCCATTTCGTTTACAATTCCGTCAACTTTAGAAACGATGTAATTGTAAAAGATTTGAAGGATAATCGCTGCGATCAAACCGAATACAGTTGTCAAAAGCGATACTTTAATACCGTCGGCAACTGTTGTTGGAGATACCTGACCTTCCTCAACAATTTTATCAAAGGCGAAGATCATTCCGATTACCGTTCCCAAGAACCCAAGCATTGGTGCCAAGGCGATGAACAATGATAACCAAGAAAGTCCTTTTTCTAATAATCCCATTCGAACACCTCCGTAAGAAACAACTGATTTTTCAACCATGTCAATTCCTTCGTCTGCGCGATCTAGTCCTTGGTAGTAGATTGAAGCGATTGGTCCACGTGTGTTACGACAAACATCTTTCGCTGCTTCTGTACCACCGTTTTTCAAGGCTGTTTCCACCTCATCCAAGAATCGTTTTGTGTTGATTGTAGA
>CAJQOB010000090.1 GCA_905479845.1 uncultured Flavobacteriales bacterium | reverse complement strand
ATCGATTTTTGGGTGCCGACATTTCTTTTTATTCGAAAAGGGGATTACGCATTATATTCTGAAGGAGTTTTCAAGCCTTACGTTAATAAACAACTGCTTTATCTCATCACTAGAAACCCGCAAGATTTTGAAGTGAAGTCTTTTGAGTTAAATGACTTAAGACTTTCTTTTTTCAATAAATACAGGGAATTATTGAAATTAGACGATAGTGAAAAATTGAGTGTAAATTCATTTATTGAAAGCATTCGTCCGATTCTACTAACTTTTAAAAACTTGACTGAATACGCTCAGAAAACAGAAAGACTTTCTTCGGAGGCTTTAAAGCTTCGAAAAGCAATTCAGTTTGCTCAAGATCCTGAAAAGGTATTCTTCAATGAGTTTCCAGAAGCACTAGGTTTTAATGTGCCGGACTTACTGAAATCAGAGAAGAACTTTGATGACTACATCTATAAATTTCAAAACACCCTCGATGAAATTCAAAATGCATACAGTCAACTTTTGAATAGAATTGAAGATTTTATTCGAGCAGAAATAATTGGGGAGAATTGTGATTTCGAAACGTACAAAAAGTTGTTATCCAAACGATTTAATAATTTGAAAGAGCATCAACTATTATCGAAACAAAAGACCTTCATTCAGCGAGTGAATTCGCCATTAAATGATCGCGATAGCTGGTTAGCTTCCATTGGTCAGGTATTAGTAGGGAAACCACTCACTTCAATTGAAGACAAAGATGAAAATAACTTTCGAGATAATCTGACACACATCATTAAGGAATTAGATAATATTTCGGTATTAGAAAAGCTCAATTACGACTCTAAGAAAGAGGATGTGTTTAAACTTGATTTCACTACGAAAGAGAATGGGTTGAGTCCTCATCTAGTTCGAATTCCGAAATCCAAAATGGAAAAAATGGAAGAAAATATGACCTCAATTAAAAAGGAATTGGGGAAGGATAAACAAATGAGAATCGCTATCTTAGCTAAACTTCTCAAAGAAGAATTAGAAAAATGACCACTATTAAACACGTACTAGGAATATCTGGAGGTAAAGATAGTGCCGCTTTAGCCATTTATTTGCACGAGAAGTATCCTCAAATTGACTTTTCATATTATTATACCGATACAGGAAAGGAACTGGACGAAACATACCAACTTCTTGAAAATATTGAGATTTACCTAGGTAAGAAGATCGAAAAATTAGTTGCTCATGATGCCAAAGCTTCATCAGAAAACCCATTTGATTTCTTTTACAAATCTTTTCGAGGGTATGTTCCAAGCGCAACTGCTCGTTGGTGTACGAACATGATGAAATTGCAACCATTCGAACAATACATTGGAACGGAAATACCTACTTTGTCCTATGTTGGAATAAGAGGAGATGAAGACCGCGAAGGGTATATTTCAAAGAAAGATAATATCCAATCAATTTTTCCATTTAGAAAAAACATTTGGAGTCAGGACGTATTGCATAAACTGTTTCATCCGAACAATAAGGAAGTGGTCTTAGATTATTATACTTCTATTTTCAAAGGCGAAAAGCTAGACAAAGTGGCGAGTGTGTTAAACTCTGAAATTACATTTGAGAGACACCAGCGACTGGCAACCGAGCGTCAAATTAAGACGAAGTTGAATGGATTACTTGATTTAGGCACTTCAGATTTCAATCATGCTACTTTTCAGTTTTTAAAGGGAACTAAGTACCCGTTATCCTTTGAAGAAGATTACGCATTACTTGACAATGAGGATGTCTTGGTTCGAGATGATGTGTTTAGAATTCTTCGAGAAAGTGGTGTTGGAGTTCCTGCCTATTATGAAAAGAAGGAATACCAAGTTGATGGTAAAAAAGGCGAGTATGCTAGAAGCCGTTCAGGTTGTTTCTTTTGCTTCTTTCAACAAAAAATAGAATGGATTTGGTTGTATGAACAACATCCAGATAAATTCAAAGAGGCAATGAAATATGAAAATGTAGATGAAGCATTTACATGGAATCAGAATGAATCCTTGGAAGATTTGATTCATCCTGAAAGAATAAGGCAAATTAAATTAAATCATTTAGAGCGAACGAACCGTCAGAAGTCAGAAGATTCTCCATATCTCATGGATATTTTGGATGATACTGAGGGCGATGGTTGTGTTGCTTGTTTTGTGTAAAATGACGAATTAGTATGAATGAAGAAGAGGTGGATATCGATAGCTGGGAGGAAGAGGATGTCGAAGTAACGGCTGTTTCGGTCAAGGATTCGAAAGAAAATCAATTAAGAGTTATTCGAACGAATAAGGATTATGATTTGGATTATCTAGTTAAGAGCGTTGGTGATAATATTATGCTAGGTCCTCATTATCAAAGAAGGTCTAGGTGGTCAGTTAGTCAAAAATCTTTGCTGATTGAATCGTTTTTACTGAATATACCTATTCCTCCAATTTTTCTTTATGAAGGTGATTTTCATGAGTATGAAGTTGTTGACGGACGTCAAAGACTTGAGGCGATAAGAGATTTTTTTAATGATGATTTCAGATTGAGAGGGTTGGTATATTTTCCTGAACTCAATAAATTGAAATATAGCGAGATAGGTCAGGATAATCAACGCTTATTGAAACGAAGATCAATGAGTGCAACCATTTTGCTCGCGGAATCAAGGGGGTTTGACGAGCTTGATTTGAGAATGTTATTGTTCGATAGGCTAAACACTGGTGGAATTAAATTGAATGCTCAAGAGTTAAGAAATGCTATTTTCTATGGTACCTTTAATGATTTATTGGAAGAATTATCCTCAAACCCAATCTTTCGAAAAATATGGGGAATACCAATTCCTATTGAAGGGTCTGAATTATTTGAAAGACATACTAAATCACTACACAACAACTCCCTATACAAAGCAATGATTGATTGCGAACTAGTTCTAAGAGTCTTTGGGCTCATAGAGGTTTATAATGGTTTTGTAGAAGGCTCAATGAAACAGATTTTGGATCATACGATGAAAAGGTATCGATCGAGTGATTCATCAATCTTGGATCCAATGAAGTTACGCTTTCTTAAAGCCATTATATTCATCGATGAAACTTTTGGGGACGACGCAATTAAAAACCTAACATTAGACCCTCCTAAAAAAGCAAGAAATATTTATGATAGTTTAATGGTTGCTCATGGATTGATCGCAGATTCTGACTTCAAATCCGAGTCAGTGATTAAAGATAATCTTATGAAAACTCTGGGAGATGAAGATAAATATGATCGAATTATAACTAAGGGAAATTCAATCGACAACATGAAATTCAGAGTAGATCAGGCAAAACTAATTTTTTCATCTAATTTATAATGGAAGATATTTTAAACTCGTTTTTAGAAGATTTATCTGATATTGAGAAAACTTTCACCACTCTCAAGTTGCTAGGAGAGATCCGTGAAGAAGAGTTATCGATACTTCCAGAAGTTGGGGATAATGACTTTATTAATAAGTCAATATTACTTTATCATGGAATAAATGACGGAAGAAATGGATTGGTCAAAATTCCAGGGATTTTTGTTCTTTATATTGGTGGTCGATTTGAAAATTATATTCAGACCATTTTCGAAGAGCTTGCGATTAGATTTGTTAATAAATTTGACGAGTTTGAGAGACTTCCTAAAAAGCTGAAAGATGCGATTGTCAGGGATACTTCCAAAGTGGTTTCCTCTCCCAGAAAATTTGGTTTTAGCGAAGTTATGGCAAAGCAATTCGTTCATAATTTGTCAAAGAATTTTCTGAACGACTTTGATAATATAAATCACCCTTGTCTTTCCAGAACTGAAGGGAATATGAGATCTGATATTTTGAGTGATTTATTTACTAAAATCGCAATTAAGGATCTTTGGAAAGAAGTTGGGATGCACGTCGCGGTTCGATCAAATTTTGAAACAGATGATTCTGGATACGCGCAATCAGAGGCAAAATCATACCTTAATCAATTCATGACAAAAAGAAATTCGATCGCACATCCAAACGGGGCAACAATTAGCTGGTCTTCGTTTGAAGAAGTTGAAAAGGATATTAAATACTTTAAAATGTTATCAAGGGTAATAATGGAAATAGGTAATATGAAAATTTTATCTATTTCACAAGTTGCAACAGAGTAAAACGGATTTATATGGCAATTTACGGAGCAGGATCAAAATGGAATGATGATGAAATGTGCCAAGTGTTTTTTAGGCAAGAGCGTTTCGTTTTAGGATGGAACGATGAGAATGCCAAAGATTTATATGAAGCGATAACTACACTCAAAGTGGGTGATATAATTTACCTAAAATCTAATGCCCCAGGCAGCAGAAATGTAAGAGTGAAAGGAATCGGTGTTGTATCTAAGTCTTTTATACAAAACATTACCGATGGAGATTATCAAAATGTAGCAGTCGAGGACTGGGACAGTTTGTTTGTTACGGTTAATTGGGTTCGGCAAGATGAATTTATAGTTCAAATTCCGAATGACGAGGGTAAACTGACTAACATACGTGCTGCGAGTTTCTACGAAGAGTTTTTGCCTTTTGTTCAAGAGGCTGTTCTAAATGCACTGTTTCCAGATGAGTAAAATTTGGATTGTACTCTAAATCTTATCTTTTCCAATTGAGTGGTTCAGCAAAACTCTACTTTGTGCCATGTTTTGACTCCAATTGATTCGTTATCTCATCAAATAGTTTCTCAGCTGTGGCACCTTCATCAATCTTCAAGTATTGAAACAACTTTGCCAACCATTGGAAGATTCTAGTTTTACTGTTCACATCCGGGCCGCCGTTTAGAATTAAACAGCCTATGCAAATCGTTTGTGTGTATTCTTTTTGTTCCTCTTTCGGTAGATCTTTCCAGTGATCGAATATTCCAAATATGTGGGCTAATTTCAAAATAGCACCAAATGGATTAATCTCATTTGGGTCAATACTCAATTCCTCCGTAGTAAGAACGGCCCAATCGTATAACAACTTTCTATGTTCAGAAAAGGCTGTCAGTTTCACAATTAGTACCATTTGTCCTATTAAGTCAAACGGTAAAGATTGACCACTAAATAATTCGCCATCAAATTTATGCTTGTATACTCTTATTATATTTTTAATTCGATAATTTATATTGTTAAAGACAGATCTAAAAACGGAAGCCGTAAGTAACTTGTTCTGAGCAATACTTTGATCGAACTCAATATTTCTACCCAATTCAGCCAAGGTATTGGCTAAATATTCATGATTACCTTGTCGAAGGTATCCCAGGGAAGAGTTCATGTGCCTCCAATTTTCAGACATTGTACTTGACGATTCAGCTCAACCATTGATGATCAAAGTCGAAAATTACAAAGTGAACAGAATCAAGGGAGGGAATGATGTTTCAAACGAAGTAAAACATGTTCCTGTAACGCAAGGGCTGTTAAAACTTCTAATCGAACTGGGAATTGATCATTACCAAGGTACTGATCGTTTTTTACTTGGACACGATGAACGAGCATCACGAAAAACGCTCATCGATTTTGTTTCCAAAGCGTTTACATTTTACTGGAAGCAAACGGGAATTGAGAAGAAGGTTCAATTGAAACATCTGCGGAAAACTTACCTCACCGCGCTTGTTGAACATTTTGGAGATAAGGCTCCTATGATTAGTAGTCACTCAGGAATTCAAGTTCTCAAAGACCACTACGTAAACGATGAAAGACTCGTCTCAGCCTCTCGAAACTTCTCGATTTTCCCCGAAAAACCACCCAAATCGTGAAAAAAACCACTCACAAATACCACTCAAACGCAAAAATGGCCTTCTTTTCAGAAGACCATTTCGTTGAAAACCCAGCGTTTTCGGTAGTAGCGGGAGCAGGACTCGAACCTACGACCTTCGGGTTATGAGCCCGACGAGCTACCAACTGCTCCATCCCGCGATATATTCTAATCTCGTTCGATTAGCGAGTGCAAATATAGAGGTTCTTTTTACATTT
>CAJQOB010000089.1 GCA_905479845.1 uncultured Flavobacteriales bacterium | reverse complement strand
GCCTGATTGCTGGTATCTGGGCGCAATACCAACTCTTCGAAGGTTATGAGTCTGCATCTGGAAAGACAAGGGCTTTATACGGGATAAGGCAATTATATTATCTCGGCTATTTAATTCTTGGTTGTGTAGCGCTCTTACTAGCTATTTTCTCCATGTTTTCGAAAGAAAAGCTCAAGATAATATTGTTAACCTTACTCTTAGCGATAGGTTCCATACTGTTGCTAATCTTCCCTGTATGGAGATGGTTTATCTAAAGTATCCCAATTAATTATTAAAAATCCGCATCTGCTTGATATACAACTGACGTGTTTCTGCATCCAACTTGAACTCCAAGTCCAAGCCAAAATTCAAATACGATTTATCCGTGTAGTGCTTTCGCAGATACTTTCGTTTAATACCTTCAAGAACATTCGCCAAATCTTTGATCTCTTTGTCCGTCATGACTAACTTACCATCATTCAAACTTGAGTAGGTGATAATATCAATGCTTCCTCCGTTTCTGCCATAGCCTGAAACTTTTTCATCTGGATAACAGATAAGCTGATCACATGTAATACCATCAGTAGGATCAACAACGTTCTCGTTACCCAATTGAGCATTCACAACAAACCCTAAGTAGTTATCTCTGTACAAATTCGTCGTAATAGCTACTCCATTCACTTCTTCATTTGGAAAGGAACGGTGTGCTAAAATCCCCATTGCCACAGTCCTGTGGTCAATGTTAAATGCTTCCCGCTCCATGAACGCGCCATACGACCATAAGCTTGCCCACACTTTCTTGATAGCTAAATCAATCGGCTTATTTTCATTGAACAACTCCCCTGTTTTTGACGTGTAGAGCCCAGCACCAGAAAACCCATCCCTGTCTTCCGCATTCGTTGATGAGCGAAACCTCAACCTTCGATGATCTCCCAAATGAAGAATCATCTTTTCAATATCAGCCAACAGTATTGGATCGACAGGTGTGTTCATGATTTTCTCTCGAATCAAATACAAATCTCGTTCTATTAGCGCTTGTTCTCGATCTAAGTTATCTTTTTGCAAGAGTTGAGCCAACAGAGGATCAATTCCTGACGAGATCGTATGCTTCTTGTAAAACGTAAATGGAATCGCAAAAGCAGATTCAGGTGTTTTAAAATCAATTTTCTCCGAATAGTCTAGAAGCAATCCGAAGTTTGCAGCTTTGTTCCCAACATTTCTGCTGTTTCTCTCTCTCAAGTATTCAGCGGCGATAAGCGTATCCATCGTATAATCGAACTTCAATTTGATCGGAGAACGGCTGCGCTCAATTCCATTCAAAGTAACATCTGCAACTTCCAATCGAAACGTGTCCTGCTCCACTGTGTATTTCACCGTTTTTCCTGCGTAAGCGAGTAAATCTTCACTTTGAAAAAGTTTCGTGTACGCACAAACGGGAATCTTTCGGTTCTGTCCGAGCAAGGAAACATGACTCAAGGGAGTTTGAAATTGCGTCACCACTACTCCAGCGACTAAAGGGAAACTAGGTGGAATATCATCCAACAACAGAATATCTGTGGATCGAATATCTTTGGCCTGTTCTTCCCAATTACGAATAATCACTACGCGACCATAGTTGCTATTTTTTGATAAGGGTTGATAGGTTTGATTCGAGTAAACATCTTCAGGTGTGAGCAAGGGAATATCCTTCGAAAGAACTGATTTCAGGCTGAGAACGTGCCCTGTACTCATCATTAAATATAACCTATCGTCAAAGTACACATCATTCTTGATCGCCATGAATAGCTTTTCCAAATGCTTTACATTCATTCGGTCTGTCGGTCCGAGCTCGAGCGCAAACTTGTCAATGGATTGATAATAATTGATGTTTCCCAAAAGGAATTGTCGTGCCTGATCTCCAGAATAGTTCTCTTCGTTGAAATCGCTCAGAGATTTAAAATATCCCAATTCATCTTCGCAAAACTCATGATGATAAGTGTATTCCGAAGCATCAATGAAATGGACTCTGTCGGTATTATTGTCGTAGACAACCTTCACAGCCGAAACCTGACCGTACTTTTGATAAAGTGGTTGGGAACTTCGAGATTTGAAATCATCAAAAGATTGAATTTGCGCAGTGGACGTTGACACCTGCGAACAAGCGACCAAACTCCAAATTAAAACCAACCCAATACTCAGCAATTTCATCATATAATTAACTGTACAGTTACTGTCACGATTGGATCAAAGTTCTTGCCAATATTCAACTTCAAGTAAATTGAACAATCCGCTAAAGCTGATCCAATAAATCATCCCCCTCAACCTTTGCTTGTTTTTTCTCATCCGCCCGAGCAGATGAGATGGCATACACGAGCCAGGCAATGATTATTACTTTCCAAATAATTCCATTCAATATAGAAATAGGTTGGATAGCAAACAATAGAAGTATCAGAAGAATATAAAAGCCTAAACCAATGATTAGAGACATTGAGGCCTTGCGATATGACAAGATTCCTAGTGCGATAAAAACCCCAGCGATGGTCCAGTCAATGGCTCCAAAAATGATATGAGCTCCCTGAACGAAATACGATTCCCAAAAACCAATTAGCAAATAAAACGCACCAATGACGAAGAGAGCAATTCTCCCTTTATTAATCGTCTTTTTCTCTACTTTAGCATCGTGATTATCTTTAAGTACTTTATGTTTTGTAGCAACTTCATCCTCTTCATAATCAGAACAATTCCCGTTGAAGCTTGCTGGTTCACTTGTGATTCCGCAAACAATTCCGGTCTTCGGATTAAATGATCTGTTCGTACACAATGAACAAACCTTAATGTAGTCTTCTCTTGTCATTATTTAATGTGTGGTTAGATTAATAGTGGGTTAATTTGACTTGTTGACTTACCGCGTAAATACCCAATCATCCTCTGTTGATAGATTCTCATCATATCGATATCCGTCGGTATCAAATCCTTTTATATCCTCTAAATTGGTAATCGAATGATCGACGATATAACGGGCCATTGATCCACGGGCACGCTTGGCAAACACCATTATCGTTTTGTATTCGCCATTTTTGAGATCTTTAAACGATGGCGTAATAATTCTTCCCTTTAATGCTTTTTTATCTACAGCTTTAAAGTATTCTGCAGAGGCAAGGTTCACAATGATTCCGTCTTCATTCTCTTCGTTCAAGAAATCAGCAATTTGAGTTCCCCAAAACTTGTAAAGAGAAGTTGTTTTCGGAGTAACCGCCCACTTCGTTCCCATTTCCAAACGATAAGGATAGATGACATCTAAAGGTTTCAAAATTCCATACAATCCAGATAAAACACGAACGGTATTTTGCGCTTCCATTAGTTTTTCTTTCGATAAAGAGGGAGCATCAAATCCACGGTATACTTCTCCATTAAAGGCAGCAATCGCATAGGTATTGTTTCCGTTCAGCTCAGAATCAGGCGCCCATTTTTGATAACGATTATGATTCAAATCAGAAAGGTCTTTCGAAAGATGCATCATCTTTCCAATCTTTCCAGATGAAAACTTTGCCAACTTTTTTGCTAGCGCTGCGCTCTTCTCTATGAAAATAGGTTCGCTCGCTGCAGGTGCGTTAATTTCCTTATCCATATCTAATGCCTTTGCTGGCGACAGAAGTACTTTCATTGATTCAATTTTGTCGTTTTCTAAAAGTGAAAGATATCCATTTTTGATCAAAACCTTCCCTTCTTCAAGTGATTTCCCAAAAATCAAAAAAATGCTGGCAAACCTTAAATAGATGAGTATAAATCCTTTTCAAATTAATACTCACAAAGTGTGCAAGCAAAATTTGGTGTTTACTTTTGATTCAAACTCTTACCATGAAAAAAATTCAACTAACCACCATTCTCACATTCCTTTTGAACATGACTGTTTTCTCCTAAGGAACAGTAAGCACAATTGTTGACAGCAGTGCATATGGATTTACGGACGATCTGATTTTTGACTCAAGCGGAAACTTATTCTGCGCAGACTATTCTGGCGATGCTATCTACAAGATGACTCCAAATGGAACAGTAAGTAATTTTCACTCCGGAAGTCCTCTGAATGGTCCAGTTGGACTAGAATACTGCCAAGACGAATTGTACATGGCTAACTTTTCAAATAGAGAAATATACCGAGTTGAATCCGACACGCTTGTCTTTATCACTCAACTTCCAGGGACAGGAAGTCTAGGTTTCCTTGCCGTTGTTGGCGATTATTTAATGGCAACAGCATTTAATAACCACAAAATATATACCGTTGATCCAATAGCGCAGACTGCTGACCTGTATTCTGGTGCATCAGCAGGGCACGTCAATGGTTCGATTACCGACGCCTTATTTACAACGCCGAATGGAATTGTTGCGAACGCAACGAACGACACATTGTACGTTTCAGAATACAATACTCGAAGGTTAAGAATGATTACTGATTTTACGGCCAATGTAACCGAGCCTCAGATGACTATTTCTTATAGCCTGTTCCCGAATCCAGTAATGGAGTCTATTCATGTGCAAACTGAAATCATCGATTCTCCTTATTCTGTGTTTATCATGAATATAGAAGGTAAATTACTGATTCAAATGAATGATATTACCAAATCGAGTGTAGAGGTTGACGTCTCTAAATTGAAATCAGGAACATACTTCCTAATGATTGAAACGGAAAATTATAAGTCGAAAGCTGAACAGTTTATCAAATCAGAGTAGTTCTCGATTTTGTTAATTCTTTCTTAATTCTGAGGATGTACTGAACCTCTTGGTATTATTGTTGTATTACTTAATATCGAATCGTTTTGTCCTTGAAAGCACTTTTTTATACAAGTTGGTTCGTTGTGATATTTCTAGCAGTATGTCTAGCAGGAATTGCTTTGAGCTATTTTGACTTTGATTTGAGCAAATCATTTCTCGGTTCAAAACAAGCGATGATTGACAACAAGATTTGGTTGGGAGCTTTCTATCTTCATTTGTTCTTCGGTGCCGTGGTTACCTTAATCGCGATTCCTTTGTTCTTTTCAAAATTCATTTCTTTCAAAGCGAAACTTCACAAACATTTGGGAAAGGTGTACATTGGAGGGATACTCTTTGTGAGTGGACCAACAGGTTTGTATTTGGCATTTTTCGCAGAAGGAGGTCAATTCGCGACAATTGGATTTATTCTGATGTCCATGGCCTGGATGATCCCAACTTACATTGCTTTTCAGCGAATCATTAAGGGTGACGTTCAAGGGCATTACAATTGGATGATTCGTAGTTACTGTATGACTTTGTCAGGGGTTACCTTGCGACTTTTCACACCAATCGCTTCACGCTATTTCAATTTTGATTACGAAACGAGCTTTATTTTAAGCGCCTACATTCCATGGATCATCAACTTACTTATTGGGGAGGTTTTGGTTCTATTAAACAAAAAACGATTTCACACTTTAAACATAGCAACATGAGAAAGCACACCAAATACATTGCATTGGGAATTATTTTATCAATGGTGACTTTAAGTTTCGCCAGTAAAAATAATCTAGGTATTAATTTCTTGAATATCGATTGGTCTGATGACATGAAGGAAATTTCTCGTGAAGAAGTTCAAAAGCGCGTCAAAGAAAAAGTGCAAGATCCAATTACGGAGTCACTTACTGTGCGTGACCCACACATGTTTATGACGAAGTGTTACAGTCATATAGATGCAACCCTTGATGATCGAGGTCAGAATAATCTGGATCGTATTTTCTATGAAAATCAAACAATTGTAGGGACAATTTCACTCGACTACTGCAGGTCTATTGACGTGATTTGTAAGTACCAACTTTCCTTGAACACAAATGAGGTGAAGGTTCGAGAATCTTACTTGAAACCGTGGATCACTTTAGAGGAGTTTCAAAAACAAATAGAAACGGTTGAGGAAGCTGAAGCTGTTGAGGAATAACGGAATCCCTAAGCCGATCTACTTAATAAACAGCATGGCATAGACAACAACAATCAATACGGCCATTACGTTGAGGATAAAACCTGTTTGAGCCATCTGCCTTATTTTGAGATCACTGCCCGAGAATACGATAGCGTTTGGTGGTGTTCCAATTGGTAGCATGAACGCACAGCTAGCTGACAATGCTAAAGGAATACACAATTCAGTCACTGAAAACCCAGATTTAACCGCAAAGGTTGCGATAATGGGAACAAAGACACTTACCAATGCCGTATTAGACATAAATTCCGTTCCGAAAATGGCAATAGTAACAATGATTAGCAGGAGAATCCCAACATTAATGTCCTTGAAGTTTTCAAACAGATCTGCAATCTCAGTAATCACTCCATTGATTTCGAGCATTTTTGCCATTGCTAATCCACCTCCGAAAAGCAAAAGGATACCCCAGGGCAATTTAGGAGTGTCTTCCCAGACTAATATAGGTGTTCCCTTACTGCTGGGCATCGCGAACATGACTATTGCTCCTAAAATCGCAATGTGCTCATCGCCGTATGTGAAAGCAAGATCATACTCTTTCAAGTAAGATAGAACAAGCCCTCGTGTAGACCATAAAACGGCCACAACAATAAACAGTACAATAATTCGAATTTGATCAGAAGTCCAGGGCTTTTTCTCAATTCCGATATGAATCTCATTCGAACCCTTTTCGCCTCTTATTTGAATAATGAAATAGAAATAGAGTAAAGTCAAGAGTAAAAAGGACAGCGGCATTCCATATTTCATCCAATCAAAAAAGGAAATATCTATGCCGTAATTCTGATCAAGTAATCCTGCAAGAATACTGTTTGGAGGTGAGCCAACTAAAGTCGCCATTCCTCCAATACTGGCAGAATACGCAATTGACAGTAAGAGAAATCGGGGGAAACGCGAATTTTCCTGATCATCTAAATTTTTGATTACTGCCAGCACCATTGGCAACATCATAATGGTCGTTGCCGTATTCGAAATCCACATACTTAGTATTCCCGTACTGAGCATAAAGCCTAATAGAATTCTTGATTTGGAGGAACCTACCAACCGGATAATTGTTTGCGCCAATTGCTTATGAACATTCCATTTCTCCATAGCCAAGGCAAGCATGAATCCACCTAGAAAAAGAAATATGAATTTATGGGCGTATGCTCCTGCTATGTCAGCCGGAGTCAGTAAATCTAAAGGGATACCAAGGGCCAAAGGCAACATTGCTGTGACATACATGGGTAGAACATCAAAAAACCAAAAGAAGACCATCAAACCACCCAGGGAGCTAGCTCGTAATAGCATTTGATCATCCTTATTTTCTAGATTGACGAACAAGAGTGCAACGAAAGCAATAATTCCCGCTAGTAATAATAGTTGTTTGGTGGTGAGTTTCATAACAGAAAGAAAAAGTCCCGATCCATCCAAAAAAGGACCAGAATCGGGACAATAATTTATTAAAGATTGAGCTTATTCTCCAGCAGCAATTTTCGCTTTCAAGGCGTCAAGATCAGTTTTCACTTTTATTTCAGCAGATGATGAATCCAAGGCATCTTCGATTTCTTCATCCAATGAACGACTTTCTGAAGCCAAGTCACCGTATGATTCCGCCAATGCTTCTTCTTTCGCAACTTTCTCTTTCATTTTCTCCAACATAGATACTG
>CAJQOB010000088.1 GCA_905479845.1 uncultured Flavobacteriales bacterium | reverse complement strand
TTTCTAAAACGAGACCAAGAACCCATGAAAAGCAAGCAACAATCACAAAGGACAAAAGCCCTTGGTGTAAACGAAAATCAATCAGTCGAAAAACACCAAAATATATGATTACCCCCGGTACAAAGTGAATAATAAACTTATCGAGTAGTGATTTTGAAAATTGTTCGAATACTGTGGCTTTATCCATGATAGATTGTTTTCACCTAAGTTAATTTAAATTCCGAGATATGGGACTCTGGGTATTTTTGAAGAGCGTTTTAACCTCGGGCTTCAATAGTCTCAGTCCTCGGCTTTAACTTCACATCGAGGACTGAGCGGAGTTGAAGCCCGATCTTCATTTTCTTTGAATCATTCAATCATCTAGTTCTTCAATTAACGTATCTTTGCACCACGTTTTCAAACAGAACTTATGACTTACGACGTAGCAATTATTGGAGGTGGAATTGTTGGAGCAGCAACCTTGTACAAAATGCAAACGCGCTACCCAGATTTAAAAATCGCGTTGATTGAGAAGGAAGAACTCCTTGCTGATCACCAAACGGGTCACAACTCTGGGGTAATTCACTCAGGATTGTATTACAAGCCGGGTTCACTAAAAGCGAAAAATTGTATCCAAGGTCGACATGAGCTTGTTGCTTTTGCCAAAGAACACGGAATTGATCATGATGTTTGTGGGAAAGTCGTTGTCGCAACTGATCGAGAGGAAGTTCCACGCATGGAAAAAATCTTCCAGACAGGACTTGAAAACGAAATCGAAGGAATTAAAATGTTGACAGCAAAAGAGGTGAAAGAAATTGAGCCTCACTGTGAGAGCATCGGTGGAATTTGGGTTCCATGTACAGGAATCATTGATTTCCGCGGAGCGACAGCGAAAATGGCTGAGCTAGCAATCAAAACGCAAAAAGAAAGCAAGATATTCCTCGGTTACGAAGTAAAGGATATTGAGAAGAAAGGTGATACGTCAATTGTGATCACCCAAAAGAATAAAATTGAAGCGAAGAATTTGATTTTCTGTGCTGGTCTGGAAGCAGATCGTTTGGCAAAGAAGGATGGTGTTGACTTGAAGGAAAAAGTAGTTGGTTTCCGTGGAGATTACTACGAATTGACGGAACAAGGAAAGCACAAAATCAAAAACTTAATTTATCCAGTTCCGAATCCAGACTTCCCATTCTTGGGTGTTCACTTCACTCGTATGACGAATGGAGAAATCGAATGTGGACCGAATGCCGTGTTTACATTTAAGCGTGAAGGGTATGGGAAAACGGATTTCTCTTGGAGAGATACATGGGATGCGTTGACCTACAAAGGAACGTGGAAACTGTTCTTCAAGAACATGAAATTTGGAATCAATGAATACCGTAGAGCATTTTCAAAGAAGCTATTCTTGAAGACTTTGCAGCGAATGGTTCCTAGTTTGACTATGGATGATTTGAAGCCAGGTCGTTCTGGAGTTCGGGCATTGCTATTGCGCCAAGATGGTGACACGCGTGACGATTTCAGAATCGAATACCATGACAACTCTATTCACGTACTTAATGCACCTTCACCAGCAGCTACGGCTTCTTTGGCGATTGGTGGGTATGTTACGGATATCGCTGAAGAGAGATTTGGATTGAAATAGCAATCTTAATCGATGACCAATTTCTGAACACCAATCTTCCCATCGACAGAAATCTTTACGAAGTATATTCCTGAAGCAAGACTGGATATGTCGAGTGTATTTGATGAGGTTTCAAGCGTTTGAGCTAAAACCGTTTGCCCATATCCGTTAATCAATTCAACTTCTAAGTCGCTTCCTAAATCTGATTGAATGGTCAAATGATTCTGTACAGGGTTTGGAAAGATTTCAATTCCCAGTTGGGTTATTGTTTCGTCGACGTCAACGAGCTGAAGCAGTGTGTGAGGAGCTGCACAATAGGGGTAAGTGTCATTCGGTCCAATTTTAACCACACAAACGTGATGATACCCCAGTTCTAAGCTGTTTGTACCACCGACGCCAATTGCGCCACCATCGCTTGTTGGAATCAGCTGGTTTAGAAAATCTGGCTCATAGTGAGCAATTGTCGCAACAGTTTGTTCCCAGTACAATGAATCATCAAACCGTGCAATGGCAATATCATTGAAGCCATCAGGAAAGGACCACATATCGGCCAAACTGTACGATATGTAATATTTGTCGGGAGTCTCAAAAGGGACCACCGCTAGAGCAATTCGTTCTCCAGATGAACCAGAATAATTCTCAATAACAATATTTCCATCCAAATCGAGGCGGAAATAGAACTCATACAGACGGCTTGGGTGATATTTATCGGTATATCCTACACCAACGATTTCAGAGTTGTGGAGATGGATATCATTGATGTACGTGTTTCCCTTGTTACCGTAGTATTTCGTCCAAAGAACCGTTCCGTTGTCGTGAAGCTTCATTACGCACCCCTTGATGTTTAGTGAATCTGCCGAGTACATAGAGCCCGCAACGTAGTACGTTGAATCGTCTAAAGTGTGAATGCTTGTAAGTTTATCATTGAATTCCGTCCCAATTCGTTTTGTCCAAAGCGTATCACCGTTTTGATCAGTCCGGACGAGGTACATGTCCGTATTGGAATTTATTGTTGAATTTGTTTCCCCAACCATTAATATGCCTGTGTCAGCTGTCATGACAGCATCATTGACGCGTTCCCATTGCTCGAAGCCGTAGGTCTTTTCCCATTCGAAATTTCCAGCTTCATCGGTTTTTATCAAATAGTAATCGTATCCGCCGTTTCCGTATGAGTTTGTATACCCAGCAATATAAAATCCAACGTTCTGTTTGTATAAAACGCGTCTTCCTACATCACTTTCCTGACCACCATAGTGATTGGACCATTTGTAAATCCCTAGACTGTCAACCTTGAGTAGAAATGCTTCTGAGCCTGTTCCGAAAAAACTACTGGAGGAACCTGTAATCACGTAACTACTGTCTTCCAATTGAACGATTCCTTCACCGTAATCGTCTCCGTTGTCTGAATACAGATGGAAAAAATTAATCTGCGCGAAACTCGAATTGGCAAGTAAAACGAAGAAGAGGATACGTAGTATAGGCATTGGTTTTCTAACGTTTTACGTGTATAACAGGTTGGTTTTTATGTTGAAACTAAGTTAATTGTTTTTTTAAATACTTTGAGTTTTCAAAGCCTTGCTTTTAAATCGATTTTTACGGTTTCCGACAAATTACCTCGTGGTGAGCATAAGCCAACTAAAGTTTCCCTTTTTCAGATAACAAGATGGCAACTCTGCGTGTACTTGGGAATTGCGCCATCACAATAATCATTGCAACCGTAATAGGTACACTGAGTAGCATTCCTGTAATTCCCCATAGTGACCCCCAGATAGCTAGAGCAAAAATTCCGAAAAGTGGACTTATGTTAAGCGTATTCCCCATGATACGAGGTTCTAGGTAATTTCCAATAGCGACTTGAAACGCACCAATAACGAATAAGATAATCAAGAAAGGAACAAATTCTGCAAATTGAATTAATGAGAAAATAGCGGGTAAAGTTGTGCCTAAAATTGGTCCAATTGAAGGGATAAATGAGAAGAAGAAGATTAACGCTGCCCAGAAAAACGGACTATCAATTCCAACCAGCAACAGAATAGTGTAAGCAATCGTTGCTGTTACCAAATTGATCATCGACTTGAGGATAATATACCGCGAAAGCATTTTATCAATTTTGGTCATGATTCCTAAGTACTGTTCTGATTTTTCCTTGTCTCCAAACATCAATTCAACTTTGTTGCTGAACAAGGCTTCTTCAATGAAAAGGAAAATGGTGTAGAAAACAATCATCATCATATTCCCTAGGATTCCTGAAATAGAGGAGAATAAGGAGCTAAAATATTCAGGATTAATAATGCTACTAATAAAACCATCGATCGAATCGCTAACATCTGTTCCGATAAGATCTTTCAACATCACACTAATCTTCTTTGATATGATTTCTACGTTATCAAGATATTCCTGAGAGGAAAGCACGAGTTTCTCAATGTTGGAAGTCAGTACTTTTCCGACTATGAGCAAAACGGAAAACACGAGTAAAGTTGCTAGGAAGGTCTTGATCCATTTGGGAATGTATCGATCAACGAACTCAATTTTATCAAGTGAATTTCGCGTCTTCTTTACGACAAACCAGATTAATAAAGAAACAATAAATGGAATAAAAATCGATTGTCCAGCAATCAACGCCAGGACAACAATCGTAATAACTATTAGCCAAGAAGCAGTTCTATCAATCTTCATTGTTTTAAAGTTAAACAACTTTTCATAGGAAACTTTAAAATCCGTTAATTCGAACCAATGAATCGGTAGTGGATCGTTAATTTCCCCTTGGTGTTTTCTGGAGTCGAAATATCCATAAAGCAAGAATCAGAGGTCCAATTAAGGAAGTTTACATGGTCAATTTCTCCCTTTTTGATCATAACACTTTTGACACTTGTTTTTGAAGGGTCATAAGTCAAAATGGAAATGTTTTGCGATGAATTTCCTTTGATTTCAAACTCAATACTACCGATTTTTTTTTGGTTTTCATTGGCGACCAAAATCAAATTTTGATCCTTTTTCAAGTCAATTTCCTTCGTTTGTTCCGAATTATTCAAGTAAAATGGAACGATGTACTCGGTGTAGGCGAAATACGCCAGAACGATGAGTAGCACTGTGATAATTAGCGTGATTGGAGTTAACTTGGACTTCATGTTTTGAAAAAAGATTGAATTATTTTTTGAATTCTCTTGCAAGATTCGAAACAAAATTAAGACATTTGTGCCATCATATCCATAACGATGGAAATATGATTTATACAGAAGAGGGTAGAGACAGGCTCGATGATCCTCTGGCAACCAACTTTAAGTGTCGACGAAAGTCTACATTGGAAAACCGGTGCCAATTCCTGATTCCACTCAATGGTGAGTTGGAAGAATATAAATTAATTGGTATGAAAAAAGTAAAAAGCATTACTGCCGTCCAATTTGGACACATCTTTCTTCCTCTCAGAGGGAAATCAACAAAGACATTTATTGGAATGAATCGAATGTGCTGTATGGCCTAGTTCATCGTACTCTTCAATTTTTTTGTGCGATCTCAATTCGCACTTCACATTTATTTCAATTACAATGTATTCAATTCATTTATCTGCTCCATTCCAGTTGGAATCTGGGGAGCAAATCGAAAACCTAGAAATAGGATTTCACATTTACGGCAAACTCAACCCTGCAAAGGACAACGTCATTTGGGTATGCCACGCCTTAACTGCAAACAGCGATGTTATTTCGTGGTGGGACGGACTTTTCGGAGAAGACAAGCTGTTCGACCCAAGCGATTATTTCATCGTCTGCGTGAATTCTCTTGGGTCGTGCTATGGTTCCACTGGACCAAAGTCTCCAGGATTCAACATGCGTCCACTTCTTGACCAATTCCCGTTAGTTACAACGAGAGACATGGCACGAGTAAACGATGAGCTGAGAACTATTCTTGGTATCGATAAAGTTGCCTTGTTGGTTGGAGCATCATTAGGCGGGCAACAAGCCATCGAGTGGTCTATTCTCAACCCTGAAGTGCATGAAAAAGTGGTGTTGATTGCCACAAATGCTCGTCATTCAGCATACGGAATCGCCTTTAATGAAAGTCAACGATTGGCAATTTTTTCTGATCCTTCCTATGGAAATAACTGTATTGATGGAGGAAGACAAGGGCTTATTGCCGCACGAAGTATCGCTATGTTGAGCTATAGGACGTATCAATCCTACAAGAAAACGCAAACCAATCCAGGTGATCACAAGATTGAGGAGTTCTTAGCGAGCAGCTACCAAAATTATCAGGGTCAGAAGTTAGCTGATCGTTTTTGTGCATATTCCTACGTTTCACTTTCAAGAGCCATGGATGCGCACAACGTAGGTAGAGACCGAGAATCCGTGGAAAAAGCTCTAGGGGAAATTTCTGCCAAAGCACTGGTGATAGGAATAGAATCAGATCAACTATTTCCAACGGAAGAACAGAAATTCTTGGCGAAGCAGATAGCGAATGCTTCCTACGCCGAGATTCAATCGGAATATGGACATGATGGATTTTTAATAGAAACAAATCAAATTGAGGTGTTGCTGTCTAAGTTCTTATCGGACCAGTCTCCAGAAAATTACTCGAACATCATTCATAATAATCAAACACAATTTAAACTAGTAAAATGAACAAAGAACTCTCTATCGGACTAATCGGTTTTGGCTGTGTTGGCTCCGGACTGTACGAAGTGCTGAACAAGTCTGGCTTGATTCAAGCGAAAATCTCAAAAATCGTTGTAAAAGACAGATACAAGAGAAGATCAATTAAGCAGGAAAATTTCTCGTATGACGTGAATGATATCCTCGAAGATGAAACCATTAATGTTGTAGTTGAACTTATTGATGATAGCGAACAAGCGTTTGAAATGGTTAAGCGTGCACTTGCCTCAGGTAAGGATGTTGTTTCTGCGAACAAAAAGATGATCGCGGAGCACCTTGATGAATTACTTGAACTGGCGAACTCTAACAACGTTTCGTTTCTCTACGAAGGTGCCGTTGCTGGATCTATTCCAATCCTTCGAAATTTGGAGGAATATTACAACAACGATTCATTGACATCTCTTCAGGGAATAGTGAACGGAACGACTAATTTCATCCTTACTCAATCCAATTATGGAATAGGGTATGCCGATGCTCTGGCTCAGGCACAGGAATTAGGTTTTGCAGAATCAAATCCAACTTTAGATGTTGATGGTTACGATTCAAAGTATAAACTTTCAATCTTACTAAAACATGCTTTTGGGTTGACTGTTGATCCTAAGGAATTGTTTAATCTCGGAATTCGTCACATTTCTCCGCATGCGGTTGCGTACGCGAAGGAAAAGGGGTACCGAATAAAGTTGTTTTCTAGAGCGGAGAAATTGGGTGATAAAGTAGTGGGATTTGTTGCTCCTCATTTCGTGAAGTCTGATCATTTTGCTTATTCTGTGAACGATGAATTTAACGCGGTTATTTTGGAAGGTTTGTTCTCTGATCAACAGTTATTCGTTGGGAAAGGAGCTGGGAGTCACCCAACGGCAAGTGCTGTTTTATCTGATATTTCAGCGTTGAAATTTGATTACAAATACGAGTATCGAAAAGTAGACGCCGACAGCGATTTGAAATTCTCCAATGACTTCTTTGTGAAAGTGTACATCGAGTCCAAATACATTGAGGCAATTAACGAAGTACCTTTTTACCACATTGATGAATTATTCCAAAGTGATCAGGTAAACTACCAAACAGGATGGGTGAAATTCAGTGAACTGAAAACATTTGACTTTAATCATCGTGAAGACCTGTCATTGGTGATTCTTCCTGAAGTTTTAAAAGAGACTATTAACACGGAAAAGGTGGCGAATCGTCCTCTTCTAGAAACACTCTATAATTGATATGGAGGTCTTACCTTGGTATATTGCAGGACCTTTAATTGGAGCGATGGTGCCACTTCTCTTGTTTACAAGAGAAAAGCAATTGGGGCTGTCTTCTTCTTACAGGTATTTGGGGAGTTTTGTCCTTCCTAAGAATAGCTATTTCAATTATCAGCGTGTTAATGACGCTTGGCAGATTCAGTTTGTAATTGGAATTGTTTGCGCGGCGATAGCAATCTTTCAGTTGGATTTATTTTCCCCAGAACCGATAGAGTTCAACGAAGGGGACGTGCTAAACTTGCCTAATGTTTACTCTGTTCAGAATTGGTTAGTTTTTGCAATTGGAGGAGTGTTGATTGGTTTTGGAGCTCGTTACGCTGGAGGTTGTACTGCTGGACACTGCATTATGGGAAATTCAATACTCTCTGTAGCGTCAATAATATCTACATGTATGTTTTTTGCGGGAGGATTGATTGTGAGCCATTTCGTATTACCTTATTTATTCGAGTGATGAGAAATACAATAACAACTATTTTATTAGGAGCTATTTTCGGAGGTGTTTTGATTTTTAGTGATGCCTTTAATTGGTATCGAATACAAGAAATGTTTCATTTCAAATCCTTTCACATGTTCGGCTTGATTGGATCTGCCATTTTCGTAGCAGGAGTTGTAACTTGGGTGATGAAAAAAGCAGGAGTGAAATCCATTAATAAAAGCACCATTCAAACGAAGAAAAAAGAGATTCGTCCTGTTGGGAACACTGTTGGAGGATTCATCTTCGGAGCAGGTTGGGCCTTAACAGGAGCGTGTACTGCACCAGTTTTTATATTGATTGGATATCAATGGCAAATTGGAGTTGTTGCTCTTTTGGGAGCTTTGACTGGAGCACTACTTTATGGAATTTTAAATAAGAAATTAGCGTTATGAGATTAGAACTAACAAGAATAGAAGAACCATTCGTATTCAGCGTAGAAAATGAAGATGGACTTAAGTGCACCATGGATGCAAGCGAAGCGATTGGTGGAAAGAAAAAGGGAATGCGTCCAATGGAGTTGCTAGCGGCATCACTTGCTGGTTGTGCTTCCATTGATATTACGCGTATGCTTGTAAAGAAACGAATTCCCACGAAGCATTTCTCAATTGCAATTGAAGCAAAGCGTTCTGAGAATTTGCCTTCACCGTTTGAATGGATTCAACTTAATGTTTCTGTTGATCCCGATATCGACCGAGAGCAAGTAAAAAAGGTGGTCGAATTGACTTTGGAGAAGTACTGCTCCGTCTCCGCCTCATTGAACAAAACCATCAGTATTCGTTATTCAATTAATGATCAATCAGTATGAAGAAAATAGAAACGATCGCTATTCGTACACAATCAGAAAGGTCCAATTCGAATGAGCACTCAGTACCACTATACTTAACGAGTAGTTATGTGTTTGAAGGTGCGGAGGACATGAGGAGCCAATTCGCGGAGGAGACTCCAGGGCACATTTATTCACGTTATGCAAACCCAAATGTGAGTGAATTTATCGAGAAGTTGGCGTTGATGGAGGGGGCAGAGTCAGGATGGG
>CAJQOB010000087.1 GCA_905479845.1 uncultured Flavobacteriales bacterium | reverse complement strand
CCCTCATTTTAGAGTTGATTTTGATGATTCCTTTATCTTTGCAACCGCAATGCGCACAAATTATAGCGAATATCTCACTCATCCTGTTTTCAAAGTTGCTTCACAAGTGGTAACTGAAAACGAGCTCGAAGCTTATGTTATCGGGGGATTTGTTCGTGACTTAATATTGGAAAGACCGTCTAAAGACATCGACATTGTGGTTGTCGGAAATGGAATGGATTTAGCCAAAGCCTGCGCAGAGAAACTACGCGTAAAGAAGGTTTCTTATTTCAAGAATTTTGGAACGGCGCAATTCAAGTACAAAGACTTGGAAGTTGAGTTCGTCGGTGCCCGCAAGGAATCGTACAACAGAGATTCGCGTAAGCCTATTGTTGAGGATGGAACTTTAGCGGATGATCAGAACAGAAGAGACTTTACCATCAATGCACTTGCCTTAAGTTTGCACAAAAACTCGTTTGGAGATATTATCGATCCTTTCGATGGTTTGGTTGATCTCGATAATGGTCTGATCAAAACTCCTCTTGAGCCAGATACAACATTTAGCGATGATCCACTTCGAATGATGCGCGCTATTCGCTTTGCCTCTCAGTTAGATTTTAAGATTGAACATCAGTGTTTGGAATCAATTGCTCGAAATGCACACCGATTGGAAATCATTTCTCAAGAGCGCATAATGGATGAATTAAACAAAATCATCCTGAGTGAAGTTCCGTCGAGAGGATTCAAACTTCTCTTTTCTACCAAACTTCTGCATGAGTTCTTCCCAGAAATGGTTGCGCTTTATGGAGTTGAGAAACGAAAAGGAAAAACGCACAAGGACAATTTCTATCACACCTTAGAAGTTCTTGACAACATTTCAGAAAACACAGATAACCTCTGGTTGCGCTGGGCAGCCATCATGCATGATATTGCGAAACCACCAACGAAACGTTTTCACCCAAAAGCAGGCTGGACCTTCCACGGACATGAAGATTTAGGAGCTAGAATGGTTCCGAAAATTTTCAAGCGAATGAAGCTCCCTTTGGATTCGAAAATGAAGTATGTTCAAAAATTGGTTCGATTGCACCTTCGTCCTATTTCACTTGTAAAAGGTGATGTGACGGACTCAGCGGTTCGACGACTGCTCTCTGAAGCAAACGATGACGTGGATGATTTAATGACGCTGTGTAATGCTGACATCACTTCAAAAAATGAATTAAAGGTTAAGAAGTTTAAAAAGAACTTCGAAATCGTGATTCAAAAACTACGTGATGTTGAAGAAAAAGACAGAATTCGAAATTTTCAACCACCGGTTGATGGTGATGAAATCATGAAGACCTTCAACATCGCTCCGTGCGCCGAAGTCGGAACAATCAAAAAGAGAATCAAGGAAGCAATTCTTGAAGGAGAGATTCAAAACAATCATGACGAAGCTTTCGATTACATGATGAAAATCGCAAATGAGCTCGGTATTGCAACAAACTCATAGGTTAGCTCGTAAGAATAAAGTAATTTTGCATAAAATTTCAGTCAATGGCAGGTCTAAAATTCAGAGTACTTCTCGATTCTCAAGATAAAGCAGAAGTGTTTCGTGATATTCTTATCGCTGATTCTGATAATCTCGAAAATTTCTACCGTGCTATTGTAGATGCCTATCATTTCTCGCAAGACCAGATGGCCTCTTTCTACGTTTCGAACGACGAATGGGTGAAAGGACCAGAAATCGCCCTCTTTGACATGTCTTTTGGAGAGAGTGACCAGGAAGTTCCTAGAGTGATGAGTACTACCACTGTTGGAGAACTGATCGAGACGAAAGATCAAAAACTGATCTTGGTGCATGATTTCATGCGTATGTGGATCTTCCTAATTGAACTCATTGGTTACGAAGAAGCCACTCCTGATCGTCCAACAATTAAGCTTTCAGTAGGGAATGCTCCGGCGGAAGAATCAAAAGAAAGTGAAGGACTTCAGTTTGAAACTGACTCAACAGACTTTGGTGAAGATGAGGAAGACGAGTTCGGTTTCGGTGACTTTGAAGATCAATACGATTACTAATGAGCGCTGCTGGTAAAGATCCGTTGGGTCGCATCATCCTTGATTACAATAAGGACAAAACTGATCGTTTTATCACTGTCGAATCAGATATTTGCGATGACGATTTCATCGATGCATCCTACTTATTCCGTTCCTACGATGAAATGCCGAAAATAGAGCAAATCGCTCTAGAACATTGTTCCGGAGATATTTTAGATATCGGCGCGGGCGCGGGAGTTCACACAAAACATCTTCAAGACAAAGGTTTCAAGGTAAAAGCAATAGATCTTAGCCCTGGAGCTGTGGAATACATGCAATCACAAGACTTGGATGCAGAAGTTGAAGATTTCTTCAGTGTAACTGAACAGTACGACACGCTTCTCATGATGATGAATGGGATCGGAATTGCAGGGTCATTGAAAAACTTGGAACGCACTTTGCTTCAAGCCAAGAAAATGATGCGCGAAAATGGACAGCTTCTTTTCGACTCTACCGACATTAAGTATCTTTACATGGATGATGATGGCGGAATGTGGATTGATCTGAATACTGAGTATTACGGAAATTTCAACTTCAAAATGCACTATGAAGATCAATCAACTGATTGGTTTGAGTGGTTGTACATTGATTTCGATAAATTGCAGGAATCAGCAAACAAACTGAATCTTAAGGTCGAAAAATTGTATGAAGAAGAGCACCAATTCCTAGCGCGCATCACATTAAATTGATACGTAATAATGCAAAAAACACTCTTTCTCCTTAGTCTCTTTCTTTTCCTGATTCAAGGTCAGAACGTCAATGCGCAAGACACTAATGTTCGAGAATTTCCAATGGAAGACCGAGCACTACTTTGGAAAATTGAAGGAAATGACATAAAAAAGAAGTCGTATTTATTTGGAACCATACATCTAATTGACAAGGAGGAGTTCTTCTTCCCTAAAAAACTTCAAAAGATCGTTTCCAAATCAGAAGTGCTTACCATGGAAATTGCAGGAATCCCTGACCCAATGGAAGCCTTCAAATTGTCCATGCTGGATGAAGGCTCATTCTTCGACTTTTTTACTGAAGATCAAACAGATTCAATTCTTGTTTGGGTGGAAGAACATACAACACTTTCTTCAAGTGGTTTTAAGATGATGGCCGGGAAAATGCGCCCTTTTGTTGTTGCGCAACTCCTACCCGAATTGGATAAAGACAATCCCAACCCAGGAATGGAGAACAAAAAGTCCTACGAAATGGAGTTAGAAACCATTGCAACCAATAAGGGCTTAGAAATTGAAGGACTGGAAACTGTTGCGGAACAAATGGGAATTTTCGATCTTCTCACTAACGAGCAACAAGTGGCAATGGTGATGGAAATCATTCGAAACGGAAGCTCTTCTTCCGACGAAGAATTGGCGCAAACGATGGAATTATACTTCAAAGGAGACATTGATGGCTTGTACCAAATGATTGTTGGAGACAGCGAATTAATGGACAGCATGAATGATGTATTACTCGATAACAGAAACAAACGATGGATTCCAATGATTGAAAAAATGATTACCGAAAAATCAACATTTATTGCTGTTGGAGCTGGACATCTCGGCGGTCCGAATGGCGTCATCCGACTTCTTGAAGCGCAAGGCTACACCTTAATTCCTATTGAACTATGAAACGACTAAACCTCTTCCTTTTCGCACTTGTATCTACCCTACTCTTTTCGTGTGGCTCTTATTCAGATGATGAACTTGCCACATTCGATAAGAAGATTGAGAAGCATTTGAAGAAGAAAAACATTGAGTGTGAGAAATCCGCTAGTGGATTGTACTACGAAATCTTGGAGGAGGGCGAAGGAGAGTTTGTTCAGTTCACGAACAAGGTTTTAGTCAAGTACAAAGGGACTTTTTTAAATGGAGACGTTTTCGATGAGCAGACGGAACCAGTTGAAATGGCAGTCTCTGAACAAATCAATGCATGGAAAGAACTAATGCTTCAATTGAAGAAAGGATCGAAAGCATACATGGTTGCGCCTCCACAGTTGGGGTACGGTGAGTATAAAATTGAAAAAGTTCCGCCCAATTCTATTTTAGTGTATGAATTGGAAATTGTTGATGTGCTATAGATTTGAGTTATAGAAAGATTCCGAAATTCGAATCAATCTATTTCGCAATATTGCCATATTGATATATTGCCATATCCCATTAAGTAATGAGCGAATAGAACTAAAGGACATGTGTGGTCTTTATTTTCGCTGATCCACTCAAGATTTTGTGAACAGTACATTTATCAGCAATAATCAACGTTCTTTTAAATTACTTTTCGTCAAAGTTACAGAAGAACTGTATCCTACGAGAGAAAACATCCACTAATTGAGAACTGTCATTTGATTCATCTGTACCAAAGAATTATTTGAAAACTCAACGTCATCGACCAGCACGGAAATGAGGGAAATACAGCACATTCGTTTTGTGTTCAAAAAAAAAAGAAATTCAATTCTGGATTCATTGTCAAAAAGAAATCAAACCCCTACTTTTGGGACACAAAAAAGAAACGATTTCAAAACGACAGAAATGAGCGTATTAGTAAATAAAGATTCAAAAGTTATTGTTCAAGGGTTTACAGGAGGTGAAGGAACTTTCCACGCTGGACAAATGATCGAGTACGGAACCAACGTAGTTGGAGGTGTTACTCCAGGTAAAGGAGGACAAACGCATTTGGATCGTCCTGTATTTAATACAGTTGCTGATGCAGTTGAAAAAACTGGAGCAGACGTTTCTATCCTTTTTGTACCACCAGCATTTGCTGCGGATGCAATTATGGAAGCAGCGAATGGAGGAATTAAAGTAATCATTTGTATCACGGAGGGAATTCCAGTAAATGATATGGTGAAAGCTAGCGAGTACATCTCTGGATTTGATTGTCGTCTTATCGGACCTAACTGCCCAGGAGTTATTACTGCAGGTGAAGCGAAAGTTGGAATTATGCCAGGATTCGTTTTCAAGAAAG
>CAJQOB010000086.1 GCA_905479845.1 uncultured Flavobacteriales bacterium | reverse complement strand
CTTCCAGATATGGATAAATGGGCAAATGTCGTGCAGCATTTTTTGAAACCAGGAGGGGAGTTCATTTTTGCTGAGTTTCATCCAGTTGTTTGGATGTTTGATGATGACTTTGCAAAAGTTGGATACAGCTACTTTAATACTGAACCGATCCAAGAAACGGAATCAGGTACTTACACCGATCGAAATGCCGATATCGTGGCTAAATACATCACATGGAACCATTCAATGGGAGAGGTGATGATGAGTTTAATTAACTCAGGGTTAGCAATACACGAAATGCATGAGTTTGATTATTCACCATACGATTGTTTCGGGCACACTGAAGAATTTGAGCCTGGAAAATTCAGAATAAAACACTTAGAGAACAAAATCCCGATGGTTTACAGTTTGCGCGCTGTGAAGAAGTAATAGAGAATTGTTTTGAGCATAAAAAAGTCCGATTAATCTTAGATTAATCGGACTTTGAATTTTAGTGTTGTTTTTCTATAAAGAATATGTCACAGTACATGTTCCAGTTGCTCCAATTACAGGAGTAGTGTTATCATAGTTGTAAACAACTGTAAATTGAGTTCCGTTAACATTCATTGTTCCTGTTCCAGAAAAAATGATGTCACCAACAGTAATGTTGATCGTCTGTTGTGGAATTGTAATTGTTGAACCACTGATGGTAGCATTCATTGTTCCTCCAGCAACAGTAAACATTGGGTCGAAGATAAGATCTGAAGTTGTCGTACCAGCAGTAATTACTGGGCTCCCATTTACTGGGAATAGAGCTACATTACAATCATCAGTTACTGATGGAGAACCTAACCAGTTGTCTTGACTAATTACAACGTTTACCGTACGCGTTGCTGTTGCTGTTCCGTGCTCGTTCGTTGCTGTATACGTAACAGTGAAAGATCCAACCGCTCCAGTATCTACCTGAGATAAGTCCGCAGTAACAGTTACTGAACTTCCGTCTACGTTTGTTGCTGTTGCTCCTGGATCGTTGTAAGTTGTTCCTAAAGTAACATCCATTGCAGCAGCACCAGTGATGGCAATTGTTGGGATGTAGTTACATGACTCGTCGTCTTTTTGAGCTTCAGAGTTGTAATTAACGGCTTGTGGGTCAGTACAACCTTTCTTCTTACAAGAAGCAAGTCCGATAGTAGCAATTGCAGCTAGTAGTAATAGATTTTTCATTGTTTTTAGTTAATGTGATGTGTAGCAAATATATGGAATTCTGAAATAACCAATTTGAGCCTTACGCTTCTAGTAAAAACTCTGATGTTTTGTGAAATGTAATGTCTGGATAATCTTGTTCCGCCATTGTCAATAAGAAAGGTGTTTCAGCCAAGAAAACGAGGTTGTCGTCTTTGTCAACAGCCACATTGTTGGTCTTTGCACGTTTGAATGCGGTCAATTGTTCATCGTTATCTGTCGTTATCCAACAAGCTTTCGTGTAGTTTCTCGGTACAAATCGACATTTCGCGCCATACTCGTGCTCCAATCGATAGTTAATTACCTCAAATTGAAGTTGCCCAACCGTACCAATGATCTTACGACTACCGGGCTGTTGAATAAACATTTGCGCAACTCCTTCATCCATCAATTGACGAATTCCTTTATCGAGTTGTTTGGATTTCATTGGATCCAAGTTCTCCAATTCCATGAAGAGTTCCGGAGAGAAATTCGGAATACCCTTGAACATAATTTTTTCACCTTGACTCAATGTGTCACCAATTTTGAAGTTCCCAGAATCGTACAATCCAATAACGTCACCAGGGTAGGCCGCATCAATAACGCTTTTATCCTGCGCCATGAATGATGTTGGGTTGGGAAACTTCATTTTCTTATTCAATCGAATATGATTGTAGAAAGTGTTTCGTTCGAAAACTCCCGAAACTACACGTAAAAAGGCAATTCTATCTCTGTGTTTTGGGTCCAGATTGGCGTGTATTTTGAATACAAAACCAGAGAACTTTGGATCTGATGGTTCGACCATTCGAACATCTGTTTCTCTTCCGCGAGGAGAAGGGGATATTCTACAAAATGCATCCAGCAGCTCTTTTACCCCGAAATTATTCATTGCTGAGCCGAAGAAAACAGGTGCGACATCTCCCGATAGGTAGGTTTCTCTGTCGAATGGATCGTAAACGCCTTCAATCATTTCAACTTCTTCGCGAAGTTCTTCCGCCGCATCGTCTCCGATCATCTCTTCCAGTTGAGAGTCTGATAAATCAGAGATTGGAACGACATCTGAAGAAATTCCTGTTTTGTTCCCTGAGAAGAGGTTCAGATTTTGATCGTAGAGGTTGTAAACACCTTTGAAACGGTCTCCCATTCCAATTGGCCACGTTAAAGGACGAACTTTAATTTCAAGTTTGTCTTCGAGCTCATCTAACAAATCAAATGATTCTTTACCCTCGCGGTCCATTTTGTTTACGAAGATGATTACAGGCGTTTTTCGCATGCGACATACTTCCATCAAGCGCTCAGTTTGAGCCTCAACACCACTGGCAACATCAACAACGAGTATTACGCTATCAACGGCAGTAAGGGTACGGAATGTATCTTCAGCGAAATCTTTGTGACCAGGAGTATCAAGAATGTTGATCTGTTTTCCTCCGTAATTGAAGGCCATAACCGAAGTAGCAACAGAAATCCCACGTTGTTTTTCAATCTCCATGAAATCGGAAGTTGCACTCTTCTTGATTTTGTTATTCTTTACAGCACCCGCTGATTGAATCGCTCCACCAAAAAGCAACAGTTTTTCCGTTAACGTAGTTTTACCAGCATCAGGGTGAGAAATAATCCCAAATGTTCTCCGCTTTTCAACTTCTTCTTTTACGCCCATATTCTAAATTTCTTCCGCAAAAATAAGGTTTTCTGCGTGTGAATCACGTTTCAAGGTGAGACTAAATGGAAGTTTATGTATCTTCACTTGATCTAATTTTGATATATGTGGAAAACTGTTGTGCTGTTGTTAGTGACTATTGTAATTGTGCCAATTGCCGGTTTCTATTTCAGTGAACCATTGAATGATTTGCAATGGACGACAGTCAAGGAACTAGCGATAATCTATTTGATTGCAGGAATTTCATGTTTTGCTGTCAGTACTCTTGCGAAGAACTACAGCCAAGTAGATAAATTATGGTCGATAATTCCGATTGCTTATGTCTGGTTTGCAGCTTATCGAGGTGATTTCGAGCCACGACTCATTTTAATGTCAACGATGGTGACAATCTGGGGAGCTCGATTAACGTACAACTTCAGTCGAAGAGGAGGCTATTCTTGGAAGTTCTGGACGGGCGATGAAGATTATCGATGGGCAATTTTGCAAGCACGACCTGAGTTTTCCAACCCTCTTGTTTGGGGGATCTTCAATTTGCTCTTCATCTCTCTCTACCAAATGGGATTGATTCTGTTGTTTACTTTACCGATTGTCAAATCGATGGGTGGAGGACCTTTGGCTTGGGCAGATTATCTGTGCGCAGCAGGAATAATCTTCTTTGTGATTCTTGAAACAATTGCAGATCAACAACAGTGGAATTATCAAAAAGAAAAGTACCGACGCATCAATACGAATGAAGATTTAGGAGAGTTTTACGGAAAAGGATTCACTCATACGGGGTTATGGGGATTGATGCGCCATCCTAACTATGCCTCAGAGCAAGCTGTGTGGGTAGTCTTTTATCTTTTTAGCGTAGCTGCTACAGGAAGTTGGCTGAATTGGTCCATTGTGGGATGTTCTCTGTTATTGGTTCTCTTTAAGAGCAGTTCAGACTTCAGTGAAAAGATTTCTGCCGAAAAATATCCTGAGTATGAGAACTATCAAAAGACAGTTCCACGTTTTATTCCTTTTACAAAATTCTAGAAGTAGTCAATGGCTAAGTTTACCTCACTGAGTGGATATGGTTTTGATTCAAGTGGCAGTTTCTTGAGACTGGATCACCATGAAAATGGATCAATTAGTAGAGAGTTGTTCTATCTGGTTGGAAGGACTTTTACACTGAAAAAAGAATTGGGACGCTTCTGTACAGGGCAGTTTGACCTGAAGACACTTGAAAACGATGTTTGTCCAAATGCCGCTGAATTATTAAGTCCAAAAGCAAATGTATGCTTCGATTGTTTCGATTTTATAGGGTTCAACCCAGCATTTTATCATTTGGAACAACATCAGATCAGTTCTCAGCAACGTGCGTATAATCAAACGAAACACATTGTTTACCTCGCGTTTTTCGCACCAGGGCTAATCAAAGTAGGGATTTCATCCAACGATAGAAAAGAACACCGTTGGAAAGAGCAAGGAGCACGATTCATCGCACACATATTTACGGTTCCAAACGCTTATGAAGCAAGACATATCGAGGAAAAGATTAGCTCTAAATTGAAATTGCCTGAGGTTGTTTTGGGAAAGAAAAAGCGAGGGCTGTTAAGTGCAAAGTTGGATTTTAATTCTGCAAAGGCAGAGTTTTACTCCTTGATGAATCAAATTGATTCTGTTCTCCCGAATAAATCGAACCGAGAGCGGATATACGATATGGAAGCGTACTATAATCCTGAAAACATTCGCTTGATGTCAACAATCATTGATGTTTCAGAGCATACAGATGGGAAGATTTCAGGGAAATGTCTCGGACTGTTTGGAGATATTGTCCTTTTCGAAAATGAAGGTCAGCAGTTTATGTGCTCGCTTAAAAAACTAATCAGTTACAAGGTGATTTTTTCAGAAGACGAGGAGAAGGTGGATTTCGAGCCGCAGCAGATTTCAATGTTCTAAATGTAAATCTCACATTATAATTTTTCAATTAGTGTCAAGAAACTCAGAGAATAGAATTTATCCAAAAAATGCCTCTGAATGGAGTGAATGGTTGAAGGAGAATCATGAAAACTTGGAGTCCGTTTGGGTAGTGATGTACAAAAAGAAGGCTCCAAACCCATCAATGACTTGGAGCGAAGCCGTAGATGAAGCGTTGTGCTACGGCTGGATTGATAGTGTTAAGAAATCACAGGACGAATTCTCGTACCTACATTATTACAGTAAACGAAAAGCAAAAAGTACTTGGTCAAGAATTAATAAGGACAAAGTTGAAGTTCTGATTGGTTCAGGTAAAATGCGGGATGCAGGTATGAAATGCATTGATATCGCGAAGAAGAATGGTTCTTGGTCAATACTGGATTCGGTAGATGCACTAATTGTTCCTGAGGATTTAAAGTTGGCATTTGACCAACATCCTAAATCTGAAGATTACTACGGAAGTTTGAGTAAGTCCGATCGGAAAATTTTGTTGTACTGGGTTATTTCGGCAAAGCGACCTGAAACAAGACAGAAACGTGTTTTAGAGATTGCTAAAAATGCCAGTCAAAATGAAAAACCAAAGCAGTTTAGGTAATAGGGGGCTAGTGATCGCGATAGAAACTTCTCGAATAAAAAAAAGCCGAATTACCGAAGCAATGCGAGCTGTGTAACTTTTATTATTTGCAGACTAGCGCTTTTCAATCTCTCCAGCATCTACTAACTGGTCGAAGAATTCATTGATTGTGTCCTTCAACGGACGGTATTTTATTCCCAATTCATTGATGCTTTTCGAATTATTCGCTTTCCAAGGGAAACCAACGTTTAATTTTACTTCTTTACGCGTCATGCCAACTGTAGGGGCCATTAGCCAAATCAAGAATTTAGGTAGTTTTCTTGTTCCAATTGGATAATTAGGATGCTTTTCCTTAATCATGGCAGCCAATTCTCCAAATCCAGAGTTTTCACCAGAAACGATATGGCGTCCTTTTGCCTCTGGTCTCATTCCAGCTTGATAATGTGCTTCAGCCAAGTCACGAACATCTACGCAACCAATATTGAACTCTGGAGCTCCCATTTTAAAGTCTCCGTTTCCAATTTGCTTAACGATTGCAAATGATTCAGAAGTACCGTAAGGATTAATTCCAGGTCCTAAAACAAACGAAGGGTTTACCGTTACCAAATCCCAACGATCTTGTTCTCCTGCAATCTTCCACGCCTCGCGCTCAGCTTCTGTCTTGGAAAAAGAGTAGGGTTGGTGTTCCAAAGAGGAACTCTCGTTCCAGATTTCTTCGGTTAATTCTTGATTTGGCATTGATAATACGTCTTTTCCGTCACCATAAATCGCTGCGCAGCTCGAAGTAACTACAACGCGTTTTACACTTCCTGTTCTGTTTGCTGCACCAAGAACGTTTTGAGTACCTTTTTTCGCTGGATCAACTAAATCTTTCTGCGGATCCTTCACTGCACGAATAAATGGTGATGCCGTATGGAAGACCAATTCACAGTCTTTCATTCCTTCGTCGAATGAACCTTCTTCTAGTAAATCTGCTTTGAAATACTTGATTGAACCGGGTAGCTTTTCCGCTAGTTCGTCCAAATATTTTGTTTTTTCTTTGTTGTCTGGAGTTCGAACTGCTGCATGAACCGTTCTTCCTTCTTTCAATAATTTCTCTGCGAGTCGTCCTGCTACGTAGCCTGTTGCACCAGTAACTAAAACTGGTTTTGTTTGATCAATCATGTCTGTCGTTTATTTCAATTTGTATTTTTCTAAAATGCAATCTAACAGTGGTTTGGGGTAAATGTCTTTAAGCAGTACTTCTGTTGTGACTCCATCTATTATAGCCTCAATTAATTGCGCTTCTGCAGTCGGGTTCGCATAGTTTAATTCTTCAAAAGCTTGTCTCAATGAGTTCCGGAATAGGTCCATTCCTTCGTGTTCCATTGGTCCGCGTTGCCATTTTAAGGTGTAGATTAAGCGCCAAAAGTCATATTCATCTGATGGGATTACGAAAGGAAGGTGAAGCGCCATGAGCAGACGTTCTTTTGGATCCTTCACTTTCATCACTGAATTAAAATATTCGTCACTCTTTTCGCGTCCATTTTCTAAAATCGCTTGAAGTAATCCTTCCTTGTTCGTGAAGTGTCGGAAGATGAGGCCTTCGGACACGCCAGCAGACTTGGCAATTTTACTGGTGGACGTTGATGTTACGCCTTCTGTGGCAAAGAGTTTCAAGGCCGCGTTCAGTATGTTCTGTTGTTTCTCTGTCATTATAGTGAGTAATCACTTACAAAAGTAGACAATAATATTTAGTCACTTCCTAAAACAGTAAGTTATTTTTTTAACTGGATGATATTCAGCTTGTCCATGACCCATATTGCACCAAAAGTAGGGTCAAACTCGAACCATTTTTGAGCAAAGCTTGGTCGTGTTGGTGCGTAATGGTGGTTGTTATGCAGTCCTTCCCCAAGCATTATGACTTCTATCGGAAACAAATTGGTCGATGTATCATTTGTGTTATGGTTACGGTAACCAACTTTGTGAGAAAACCAGTTAATTATTACACCGTGAATCGGTCCCATGAAGAAATGAACGGGAAGCAGCAATAAAAGCCATAAGCTGGGTGCGAAGTAGAGATAAAAACACAAGTAAATAACTCCCCAACCGATTCTAGAGGGCATTCCATGAGCGAAGTTGTCGAAACGTTTCCACTCTGGTAAATCATGCTTGAATCGCTCTTCAACTTCAATTTCACCTCTAAATATTCCCATGTACCAGTACACCGTTTTCATTAGCATTTTCCAGATAGTGGGATCGTTTTTGGGAGAGTGGACATCTTTCTCGGTGTCTGCGAAAGCATGGTGCATTCGGTGCATTCGTCCATACGTTGATGCACTCAAATATGATGAGCCTTGAGTAACCCAAGTTAAAACGAAAAAGAAGCGTTCCCAGAACTTGGACATCGTGAAAAGTTGATGTGCAGCATATCGGTGTTGAAAGAAGGTCTGAACAAACAAAGAGGAGAAATGATGAATGACGAGAAAAAGGACAATTGCGAGCATGGACATTATGTGAATAAGAGATCTAAAGTTAACAGGATTTATTCACCTATTTGTCGTTTCCATTGGCATAGCACATGCACCGCCCATCCATAATTAGTTTCGAATGTAAAAAATCGTGCTGTAACTGACGTTTTAGTGTTAAATTTGTAAGAAATTCACTAGTATGGAAAGGAGGTCAAAATTTATCTTTCAGGTGATTCTGGGAATCGTGATTATCGGAGCTACAATCTTCTTCGGCTTTCGCTATTTGATGAAGGGGTCTCCATTTTTCAAGGTGCTCGCCTTAGGGCTTATCGTCGTAGTATCCTATCTAGTAGTTGACTTTATTAAA
>CAJQOB010000085.1 GCA_905479845.1 uncultured Flavobacteriales bacterium | reverse complement strand
GTAAAGGGAAAATGGTGTTCTACTTGCTCGACGGTTTCCTTGAAGTTTTTTCGTTGAAAAATTAAATAATGTGATGTCTCCGTTTGGATCTCTAGCAATACCACTATTCCCCACGAATAGCTGTCCTGAGGATCTCATTACATCAACATACGCCTCGTTCTTGTGAACCCAACTATCCATAATGCCTAAAGTTGGGTTTGGTGGAGTTACTCCCCAAGGTCGGATCATACTAAAAGGGGTAAATACATTGTCAAGATCATGCCAATTTTTCAACTCGGTTAACGTTGATGGAATTGCAGTTCCAGTTGTAACACATTGAGGAGATTGATTAGCATAGGTTAATCGAATATAGGAGCTTATCAAATTAACCTCTGCCCCACCAACTCCAAGGTAATTAGGAATAAGGAAGGTAACCGTTTCACTTTTATCTGAAGGTATTCCGACAATAGGAGAAATGGGGAAAATAATATGACGGTAGTCTCTCGTATTCCTTTTCTTCCTTCTAACTACAGGGCTGTCCTGCTCACCCTGAAGAACGACAAGCGTGGGAGTTGAGTTGTTTGATTCAGGAAAGGCAATATTTAACCTCACTTTTTCCGAAAGTGCCAGCCCCGCATTAGCTGTGAAGTTAGCATCTCCGATTACAGCTAGAGGCCAATTAACGCCCATCGTGGTATAAAGTACAGAAGCCATATCTCCTAAGGCTTCTGGAGCCACATTAATAAAGTCATTCCCAAAATTCACGTAAATATCATCAGCAGGATTTAATACGGTTGAATAATTACTAAAATGGTTATACGCGTAACCTAATTCATTTCGAATATCCAAGTAGACTTTATTTTTATTAAAAAAGAAGTTGTCTAATAGGTTCAAATAAATTTCTTCATCGCTATAGCCCCCACCCGGCCCATTTATTTCATGCAAATGGTCATCATAAAAGCTTCCAAAAACCGCACATGGGTCTAAAAAATTTAAGACCTCTTCCTTACTATTCCAATGTGTAAAAACTTGGGCTTGATTCGCCCCACCAGGTAACTGTGCAACAGACACGATCTTTTGACTTAAGTTTGCAAAATTAAGGTCAAGTTGATATCCGATATTATCTGTAATGAACTCTATACCAAAACTGGCTTCTTGAAAATCTCCTAAATGAACACCTCCCTTGTCGATGGACTGTCTTTGTACAGCTGCGTCATCATCATTTATAAAAAAGGTATAGATTAAATCTGCTCCCGCGACTCCTGAAACCCCAAGAACGAGTTCTATGCTTGTATTGTCAGGTGGAGTCACCGTAGCACCAGTTGGGTCTGCTGCTAGATTTCGAATATCTTGAGTGTCACGAATAATTTTTGGAAGATGATCATCGACAGCCGAGACAACAATATTGTTGCCATTATCAATAAGCGAGGATCTTAAAATACCTCGATAGACTACGTATTTTATTGGTGGGAGACCATTTTTTGGTTGAACTGAAGGTTTCAAAACCAGATTAAGCAAGTTAGCATTGTTAACATCTGCAATTACAAAGATTTCACCCGCGCAAAAACTGATTGCCTTAGGAACACTTCCTCCTGTTGCCGAATGCATGCTAGTCGTTAGGAACCGATCAAAACCACTTCCATCATCGGGCAAGGATCCAAAAGCATTATTTTGATTAACCTGATTGTTAAGTTTGCTTACTTCAGTGAAAAAAAAGAACTTATCCATAAATCGGAATACTTGTGGTTAGTTATGTCTTATTACTTTAAAAGTAACGCAATAATTCAATAAAAATTACAACTTTGTAAATTTTTAACTTTGTAAATTTTTAACATCGCGTCGTACAACTGAATTGTTAATCAGTATGTAATCTTAAGATAATTTTAGCCATTAAAACTCGGGCTAGAGTTTACTTTCACTTTTTCTTTCAAATAAACAACTTTTCTGGATTAACACTTAGGAGTGGTGTTTTAGAGTGGTAAAATGTTCCGTTTTGCGCTCAAATGCAGTCATTTGCAAAACACAACCTCCTGAAAACCGTATAAACAGGCATTTACCTTCGGATTCATAACCCGGAGGTCGGGAGTTCAAATCTCCCTCTCGCTACAAAGTCTGATTCGGAAGAGTCGGACTTTTTTGCATTATTTACTGGGCTTTCGGAAGACACAACGAATATTTCGACGGAAAGAAATATCTCAATTGACTCAAGGTTTACTCGTGAAAAGTATGCTCCGAACGATTGTTTTTCATGAAATATCTTCAAGAAAAGCGTGCGTAAAGTTATGGGTAATAATTCTAAAAGCATGCTGCAACACACTATTTTCAGGTAATTGAGTAAAATTAGAAATAGAAGATAGTAATCAAACTTTAGCTTATCGACCTCCGGGTAGTCAACCTGAAAATTCCTTAGTCTTTTTTTATACTTTTAGGATCAAGAAAAACTATTAAAATGAAACCATTAGTCCTGTTAATATTTTCTGTCTTATTTTTTCATAATAGTCATTCTCAATGTCTGAATGGAACATATATTATTGGACCTGATCCAAGTGATGATTATCCTACCTTAGATTCGGCAGTGAACCATCTTATAGCCCAAGGAATGTGCAGTACGGTTGCTCTAAAAATCAAAAATGGAACATATAGTAATACACAAGTTGAAATTCCTGAAATCACAGGAAATAGTGCTACGAGTCAATTAATTATCGAATCTCTTTCCGGTAGCGCGTCTTCTACCGTTCTTTCAAGATCAACAAATTTATCAGCTGGAGACAATTACGCTATCTCATTAGAAGGAATAAAACACCTGAGTTTAAAGAATTTGACCATTAAAAGAACGTCACTTTCAAACAACTATGCTAGGGTGATTGCCATTTCTGACACTACGAACTCTTTGTTCTTTGAGAACCTCATTATATCAACTCCATCCTATGCCTATTCAAATTGGGATAGACACCTTGTTACTTCGAATGCTACAATTGATACATTTCACATCACTGGCTCAACACTGAATGGTGGACAATCCGGTATTTCAGCTTGGGCTAGTACTTTCAACTATTTTCTCATTTTGGACTGTACATTTGAGTATCAATATCAATACGGAATCGTTACAAGCAATACGAATAACATAGAAATTTCTCAAAGTGATTTCAACATCCAATCAAACGCTAGCAATGGCAATAT
>CAJQOB010000084.1 GCA_905479845.1 uncultured Flavobacteriales bacterium | reverse complement strand
CTAATACCTCCGGGATCATCAGGATTAGACGAAACGATGTTTTGCTTTTCTTCTCCACAGGAAATTAGGATAAGCACTAAGCAAGCTAGTAGGGCGAATGTGTATTTCATGCTAGGTATTTTAGTATATAATGTCTCCCTTCGAAAAAGGTAACGCTACACGGACCATCTTTCGTTCAATAAATCGACCAATTTTCGCGCCACATTATTAAAATAACGCTTTGTTCGATAGCCACTGACCCATGTGAGCCCAGAAATGGCATTTGTTAGGAAAATTTCGTCAGCAACAAGCAAATTTTGAGGCAAAATATTGCACTCGTAGACTTTGATTCCATTTTTCAACGCTAAGTTGATTACTTGCATTCTCATTGTTCCAGCCAAACAACCTTCTTCAAGTCCAGGAGTGTATAATACACCATTACTTACAACAAATAAATTCGAAGATGTTGCTTCGATGATTCCATTTGTTGTGTTTGTGATCAAATAATCATCCAAGCCCTTCTCTTTAGCGGCAATAGCAGCAAGAACATAGATCAATCCGTTTTTTGTCTTGTAATTAGCAAGTGAATCATTTTGTTTCTTGTACTCGGTAAAGATATCAACCTCCTTCCCTTTTTTATTCAGTACGAAACCATAATTATCCAATGGCAAAACTTCTATCAAGAATTCAACTTCGTTTGATTCTGGAAGGTACGTTCCTCCTGTTGCTCGATCCAAGGAAATTCGGCACTTACCTCCATGAGTAATTCCAGATTTCTCAATTAACTCATTGATTTTCTCTTCAAAGAAAACCTGGTCATAAAAACTCGGAACGCGCATTTTTAACTTCTTCGCTCCTTCCATCATACGATTGATGTGATTCGTCAAGTTGATCGGCTTCCCGTTTATGATGCGAATGGACTCAAAAATCCCATCACCATACAAGTGTGCACGATTGCCTGATCGAAGAACATACGATTCATTCGACAAAACGTCTCCGTTATTATTTACATAACTCATCATCCTCCGAAAAACAGATTTACGAATTCTTTACCCTTATCAATATTAAGAATTAATACATACAAAACACCAAAAATAGCTCCTCCAATGTGCGCGTCGTGGGCAATTCCAGAATTCCCGCGCTTATCCATGATGAATTCAAAGAGTAAATAGAGCGGTCCGAAAATGTATGCTGGAATCCCTATGGGAATAAATAGGAATCCGATTTCCATTGTAGGATTCCACAGAATGGCTGCAAAAATAACCGCTGAAACCGCACCTGAAGCACCTAGCGATCGATAGGATGGATTGTCATGATTCCTTAAGTATGGGATAATCCCAGCGAACAAACCACCAAGAATAAATATCAGCCCAAAATGAACTTGTCCCATTAACAGCCCGTAATATTCAATTAAGCCACCGTCCACCCCGACATAAACACCCGTAAAGGCGTTCAAAAAGACATCTCCCAAAAGATACAAAGCTAAAGAATTAAAAATAAGGTGAGTACTATCTCCATGGATAAGCATATGACTTCCAATTCGATAGAATTGTTTGTCGCGCTTAACCAAATATGGGATAAACATCAACCTCTCCATGAATGCAGCATCATTAAATGCTTTTATCGAAACTCCGACGATTATTAAAAGGAAAAGAATTAGTATATTGAACTCCATTATTTGAACTGACTTTGCACTTGAATGTATACGAATGTAATGAATTATCATCAGTATATGAAGACCTACTTTATTCCCGTCATAGGGATCATTTTTTTCTCATTAATTCTTATCGGATGTGGCGATTCGGATAACCCTCTGGATGAAAAGCCCTTTGAGGAACAATCCATTTCCGCACAGGAGAAAATCAAACTTGCTCTAGCAGCGGAATATTTAGAAAAATTGGGGATCTCTTCGGAAGATCAAGCCTATTTGAATGATGTTTATTCGCAGCGAAATCACCAACCATTCTGGATCAACGATTCCATGTTAACTGGTCTTGGTGAGAAATTGAAGGTAGTTTTGAAGAAGCCTGAACAATTAGGTGTTCCTGTTAATCGACATTCGTACCCGAATTCAAAGAACTTTGTGCAAGACGAACTCTCCAACACCTTGGTCTTTGCCCAAGTAGTGAATGATTTGAAAAAAGGCGTCCTTAATTATGAAACGAAGAAGAAGAATCCTATTGCAAAAGTGAATGCTTCACAAATGGAATCCTTGATTCAATTTGATGCTTCTAGTGATATAAGACCTCAATTTTTAAAATACTCCGTGAACGATTCTAGCTATACTGTGCTCGGGAAAGGATTAATCAATTGGATGGACAACTACCCGATGGATGAAAAAACGTTCGAGGTTCGTAGCATCAAGATTGACACAGTTGAAACACTTAAGTTGGCTACACAGTCCCTTATTTCAAAAGGATACCTGAGTGTCGACAATGATACTGCCGCGATGTTCATAGCGCTTAAAGAGTTTCAAATTCAAAATGGACTGAAGCCTGATGGCGTGATTGGGAAATATACTTCCATTGCCTTAAATGAAAGCTCAGCACATAGAAGAGACCGAATAATTCTTGCAATGGACAAAATGCGTTCGAAAGAACCGTATCCTGAGAAATACATTCGAATCAATATTCCAGAGTATAAACTTCGATTTTACATCAACGATAGCTTGAAGAGTGATCACAACATAGTTGTTGGAAGGAATGAGAACGAAACGCCTGAATTAACTTCGAAATTGAATCGAATCATTGCTTATCCATACTGGAATGTGCCCTACTCGATTTCAAGCAAAGAGATTTTGCCAGCCGCGAAGATGAATCCAAATTATTTTGAACGCCACAATTACAAAGTATACAGAAAAGGAGATACTATTGACCCTCTGACAGTTGACTGGAAGAGCATCCGTGAAACTTCGTTTCCGTATAAAGTAGTTCAAGATCCTGGGAGATCAAACAGTTTGGGAATCATCAAATTCAATTTCCCTAATTCACATAGTGTCTATTTCCATGATACGCCGAGCAAAAGTCTATTCAGTACCGACGTCCGAGCGTACTCACATGGATGTATGAGAACCCAAAATCCCGTTGACTTAGCAGCACGCATACTTGAGCGGGATGTTGTCGGTCGAAAAGTGAATGACGTTGTTATTCCTGATTCTCTTGATAGCATCATGGCTCGAGGAGAAAACTATACGATTAAGTTGTTGGACCCAATCCCAGTCTATGTAGAATACGTATCTGTAGTCCGCTTAGGAGAGCAAATGGTGACCCACATTGACATCTACGGTCGGGATGAGGAATACCTAAAAATTATGATGGAATAAGTGGATTATTAGGTAGCTTTGCAAAAAAAAACAGACAATGGCTCACTTAATTGCTCCCTCAGTACTTTCTTGTGACTTCGCAAATGTTCAACGCGATGTAGAAATGATCAACGCTTCAAATGCTGATTGGTTTCATGTAGATGTTATGGACGGTGTATTTGTTCCAAACATTTCTTTCGGTTTCCCGGTAATTAAAGCAATCAACAAGCATGCTACGAAGCCTTTGGATGTTCACCTAATGATTGTTGAGCCAGATAAGTACATCGAGGAATTCGCAAATGCTGGGGCCGATGTGCTCACCGTACACCACGAAGCTTGCCCTCACCTTCACAGAACTGTTCAAGCGATCAAAGCGGCAGGAATGAAGGCAGGAGTAGCGTTGAACCCACACACTCCCGTTTCTTTATTGGAAGATGTGATTGAAGAATTGGATTTGGTGTTAATTATGTCAGTAAACCCAGGATTTGGTGGACAATCGTTTATTGAAAACGCTTGTAAGAAAGTTAGTCAAGCCAAAGCTTTAATTGAAAAGTCTGGATCTCCAGCAAAAATTGAAGTTGACGGTGGCGTTAATCTTGAAACTGGAAAACGATTGATTGAAGCTGGTGCAGATGTTCTTGTAGCAGGAAGCTTCGTGTTCAAATCAGATAACCCAACAACAACTATCTCCGACTTGAAATCCATCTAGGATGAAAGAATTCTTCATTGATAAATTCGAGTATGATTTCCGTTCCAATCAAAAATGGGCTGAAATTCTCCTGAAGAATGAAGATCAATTGTCAGATTTCGTTCGAAAGTCAATGTCGCATATAATTAATGTGCATCACATCTGGATTTCTAGAATCTTGGATAAGAAAGCAGAATCTCACACTTGGGACATTCTTCCAATTGATTTCTGGTATCAACTGATGCACGACAACTTGCGACAAACAATTGAATATCTGGAACATGTGGATCATTCAGAGAAAGTTGACTACCATTCTGAGGAAGGTGTAAAACTTTCTAAAAGCTCCGTTGACATACTCTATCACATCCTGAATCACAGCAATTATCATCGGGCACAGATTGCAATGGAATTAAGAAAATTGAACATTATCCCTCCATCTTTTAATTTTATTGCGTATCATTAATTGGTAAGATATTTGAACGTAAGTAACCAATCAGTTGTATTACCGTTAATATGAATATGAAAAGATTTCTTGTTTTCTCGTTTACTTTTTTGAGTATCAGCGCATTTGCACAGGACTACGATCTTACCAGTGCCGAAGACCGTCTGATGACAAAACTTGATGCACTGCGCAGTGCTGAAAATGATGACGCCAAAAAGCAAGCAAATGAAGAGTTTAAATCTGATTTGGAAGCTGTACTTGAATACAAGGAGTCCTTTGAGCACTCCTTTTCGCTTCTCACAACTGTAGGGTTTATTGACAGTGAGGATAAAATGGTTCGAATCATCAATTGGAACGTAGAACAAGACGACAAAACGCAGCGTTACTACGGATTTGTACAACATTTTGATAAACGCAAAAAGGAATTAACCGTTACTGAACTGAAAGAAGATGTCTGGGGCATTAAACAACCGGATGAGGTTGTGGCCGCGGATAAATGGTACGGAGCTTTGTACTACAAGATCATTCCAATCAAAAAAGGAAGTAAAACCATTTACACGGTTTTAGGTTGGGATGGTAACACAACATTGAGCAACATCAAATTAATCGATGCAATGTACATCAACGGTCGATCAGTCA
>CAJQOB010000083.1 GCA_905479845.1 uncultured Flavobacteriales bacterium | reverse complement strand
AGCCAAATCGGCAAGTGTAGAACGCTCCTTAAGAGCTTCCAAAACTACCTTCGTTTTGAAGGAGGATGTAAATTTTCTTCTCGTCATTTTTGTAAATTTAGTTATCTAAACTTACTGTCTTAATTTTTGGGGTATCTACACTTCCTTAGTCGCTCTCTTCTTATAATATATAATAGGAAGGCACGAGAAGACTGCACTAACTCCAATGAAGAGTGTCCAATTAATTATTTCATAATGAGAAGAAACCCAGTTGAAATTCTTTCCGGAATTAACTAAAAACAAAGCTATGAACGTCGAGTTCAACAGGGATATTCCTAGAACTTCCCAATAGAAATGTCTATATTTTTTATAGTACTTGGGAGTCTTATAGCTTAATCCAAATATCGAGTACTTTTCTAAATTTTCATTCATCACGTGCTGATCAAACCATTTTCTGTTTTGATTTAAGGTTTTCACATATGTGATTATTAGCAATCTGTGCTCAATCACTTTTAACACAGCTATACTCCCAGTAGCAAAAATAAAAGCAGCACAGGCCATTTGAAATTCTGATAGAGAAAATATTGAAAAGGAGTTTATTTCACTAATCAAAAAACCATTCGCACTTACAATTGCAGCCACAATCAAGAAAAAGAGTCCAATGGTCTTTTCAACTGCGGCATAATGCATTTCGAACTTTGAGTACAACATTTCATACTCTTTTATCATAAATTGAAATTTTTCGTTTTCCATTATTATATAATTTACTCACCCAAACCTTCCATCAAAACCTCACTATTGAAGTTTAAAATAAAAGATGAATAGTAGTTGCTAAAAATGTCTTTTAGATAGTCTTCTAAATTAACCTCTTCTTCAGTTTCGTTTTCTTGCTCCACGCTAATTTTAAACTTTCGGTTGATCGTTATCGTATAAAGGAACAAAACATGGAAATAGATCGACGTGTAGTACTTCCTGTCTGCCAGCTCAATTTTACTTTGTGATGCATTCTTGTCTTTTGATTTGAAATCCTTTAGAACACCACAATCCATATTGATGAATACTTTCTCAAGAACGTTACCGCTGACCATCGGTATCATCGACGTTTCGTAATCCATACCCTGATTCGTAGCGTTCTCAACATCTTCCCAACAGACTGTTCCTTCCGAATCCTTCTTTTCTTTGTATGCAAGAACTAAATCTGGTAAACCTGACATATTACTTTCAGATTCCTTTTCAACTTTTGTTTTCTTTGGCTTTTCAGTATCCGCAATTTTCACAAGGAACAACTCTGTAAAATTCTCGGTGAGAGAGGACAACGAAGCTGACACTTGAATCATATCGCCAACTTGTGCTTCCTCCGTTGTATCCAGATTAATCTTGATGGTTCCATTATTCGGACTAGTTCTATTAACGTTGATAATTTTCTTTGGGGTGTTGGGAAGTGGATCATTGTTACCTCCGCCAACACCATCTCCTCCAAGCAAAGCGATTTGAAATTCTCCAGGTTCCTCTGTTCGATCAAAATAATCGTTCTCAGCGTCAGTCTTAAACCGAATCGTTTTCTCACCACCCAAAGGAATTTGGAAGGTTTGAATTTCACCGTCTTTTTGATTTTGAAGTTTCAAGAATGTAGGGAATCGTTCAGCTTTGAATTGAACCTCCTCTTTTTGTTTCTTCTTTTTATTTTTTTGCTTGTCATTTTTCTTTGACCCAAAATCTTCAATGTTATACGCCTCCTTTAACAGCGACAGAATTTTATTGTCGAAGGGCATATTTTGCGATAGATTCTGCACCAATTCCTTCGTGGTTGATGCACTATCAAAGCTGATGGAATCCTTTCTGTTTTTTACTATCTCCTGCAATCGGCCATCTTTATGTGCTAATTTTGAAGCCAAAAAATGGCGAAGATGTTGCGTTTCATCACCATTCTTTAATCGGTCTCTTGAAGCCATGAATAAATTCTTTCTGAAGTCATAGTGCATATCAGTGCAGTCTACATGAACCAATAAGTGATTACTTAGAATATTCATCTTCAATGATCGACTAATAAATTCAGTGGTATAAGATCCATGTACTTGACCATTCATTGAAAACAGAATGGACATCCCGTTTTTAAAATACCTATCTCTAATGACCTCTTTTGATTTCTTCAAGTCATAATTCATCACACGATTCTTGAAGACATAACAATTGACCAACATTGGGCCAATCCATGAGTCTTCCATTTTGAGGGAGAAGTTTTCATCAACATACTCCGCTCGTTCATCGTCAAATCGACTGTTTAAACCATAGGCCGTATTCGTCAAAACATTGTTCTTAGGATACCTAAGAGCGGTGTCCTTTGTCATGACTGGAAGAATAGGCTTGTACAAATACTCATTCAAACTTTGGTTTAAGTCTTGTGCAAATCCAGAGTATCCCGTTTTGGGAAATTGATAGGAATACATTTTTATCAGAGACCCAGTGTTGAACTTTCGATCTTCTAAACCAAGTTCGATGGATTGCTCCATTTGAAATGAGGGAATTCTCTCATCAATCTTTAGGAATTCATACCACGTTTCCTTTCGTTTGTCGGCTTCAACTTTCTTATGTTCTCGAATCAAAGTAAATCCGAACTCTCCTTTTCCATCATACCTTCGTGAAGCAATCAACTGATAATTCTTCTTCCCACAAAAGACAATTGCTCCAGTTCCTCCCATGTTGTACTTACCCTGAACAAACTGGATCTCATTCTTGTTTCCTTTTTTAATCGAGAGAAAGGTATCTTCAAACTTGTCAGGATTTTGTCCCTCACCGTTGTCGTAAATGATCACTGAAGTAGGTAGTTTTCTATTTTTTCTCGGTCCTTTACCATCAGCGATGATTTGTATTTCTTTTGCTTGTTCACGTCTATTTGATCCGATATCCCAGTTCTTATGATCAGGAAAGAATCTCACAAGCGCATCATCCATTGTTTGTGGCGCTTCACTCGATTTCGGATCTAGATTCTGTTCGTATGCTTTTTTCATTAATAGAGCATCAATTGAATTGGTGACCTTTTCAATTAATGCCGCTATTGGACTTGATTGTTGGTTTTTAATCGTGGCATAATTAGTATCATCTCCACCCAGTGGAGCCCAGTTTTGGCTTGCAAAAACTGATGGGTTTTCAAGAATGACTTCATGTAGCTCATCTTCATCTTTCGCAAAATAAAGTGAACTAAATAAGTCTTCAAATGATTTAACCTTGGAGCTAGAGAACGTAGTCATTGTTTTTTTGTCGAATAGTGGATAAATCGTTCGTGAAAGTTAACTAAAACGAGGCAAATGTTAATGTTCGAAAAATGCACATATTTGTATGCATTTATGAGTTCGAGCTAAATTCAAGGTGACTCGTACAGAATCAGATGAGTACTCGCTCTAAGAAATTATCAAAGATATTTCCTAATTGTTTTCCCTCAAAAAAGCATTCACCATCTGCTCAATCGCAATCCGTTTGATCTCGGGTAACTGTTCTATTAAATCCAATTTCTCACCTAAGTTCATTCTATTTGGATCGTACTCTCGGATCAATTCAAAGGGTTGAACTTCTAAAGCAATCGCAATCTTCTCCATCAACTCAAGTCCAATGTGTTTCTTGCCATTCTCAAGATTTGAAATATGAGAAGCATCGATTCCGGTAGCACGAGCCAGGTCTGATTTCCTCCATCCTTTTGCTTCTCGGAAGCGCTTCATATTACGAATCAGTATTTCATGGATGGTATTGTCTGTTGGCATATTTTAACGTTTTATTCATGCCTAAAGTACACTTTTTTCTTGAATTAACGAACTTTAAATTGTAAATTAGACACATAAAATAACTAAAAATAGTCAGAATAACAATACAATTATCAAGAGTGGAACACAAAGAAAACCATAACGAAATATTACAATTCATCCATGACCATCATATTATGTGGCAGGGAAGTGAAGCCAATTATGCGGTTATGGGTTCTTTGTCTATGGATGTGTCTTCTCTTCGCGTATCTCTCCATATTGAAAAAGAAGGATTGAGAAAGCAACGCATCAAACTCGACTTGTACGACTACTCTCAAGTTACAAAGCACGTCACTCATTTAAGTGAAGAGGAAGGGTTCGTATTTGGACATCTGGAAACGGATATACTCAAACTCACAGAACTCCTTGAAAATCACAGAGAGCAATTATACAACGAAGCATACGCGGAAACGAAGCCTAGTAAGAAAACGAACACTCTTGCTATTGATAAGCAAAAGGAAGTAGTTGAATTTTTGAAACAACCCAACCTACTAGCATCAATCAATGAGCAACTCGGAAATATTGGAATAGCGGGAGAAGTCGATAATCGACTTCTTCTTTTTATTCTTGGAACAAGCTATAAACATGAACCGCTTCATGCAGTGATTCAATCTTCGTCTGGTTCGGGAAAGTCTCATTTAATAAATACCATAGCAGATTGTTTTCCTGAAGAAGACGTATTATCGCTTTCGCGAATAACGAGTAAATCCTTATATCACTACAAACACAATACGCTGAAAAACAAGCTGATCCTCATTCAAGACTTTGACGGACTTGATGATGAAGCATTATTTGCATTCCGTGAATTACAATCTTTTGGTAAGCTGACTACTTCTATGACAGGAAAGGATGCCTTTGGGGATCACACAGCAAAACTTCATACGGTTCATGGACACTTCGCAAGTTTTGGAGCAAGTACTAAAGAACTCTATACGGACAATCAATCACGAAGTATCTTGCTCAAAATTGATGAGTCCGAAGAACAGACGAGACGCGTTCTTTCATACACCCCGCCAACATCTGAAGAGATTTTGAAAACGAAAAATGAATTACAAAACATAGTTCGCTTGCTCAAACCATATAGCATATTCAATCCTTTTGTAGACAAATTGTGTTTACCACACACCATTCCAATGGCACGAAGGCTTAATAATCAACTCAAGCAATTCATTGAGCAGATTACTTTCATTCATCAGTATCAACGGGAACAAGACGCACAAGGACGACTCATCACGACACTCGAAGATATCAAAACAGGGATTTCATTATTCATGGAATGTCTTTGGCTCAAAGTGGATGAGCTTCCTGTTGGAACACGAAACTTCTTTGAAGAACTCAAAGCATATATCACTGAACAGGAATCAAGCAAAGAATTCAATCAACGAGATATCAGAAATAATTTGTCGGTCTCACGCTCGGCACTACATAGACACATTACAACACTTATTAAAATGGAATACATC
>CAJQOB010000082.1 GCA_905479845.1 uncultured Flavobacteriales bacterium | reverse complement strand
CATACATCGTTTCGAAGCAAATCATGGATGTTGATAGTTCCATCATTGTCCGCTTTCACATTAGGCCAAACCGAAAAGGAAAGTTCAATTACAACATTGAAGTGTTTACCAGCGATCGAGCAGAGGCAGTAAAGGTTAAGTTAACTGGGAATCTTTCTGAATTACCTCAAGATGGATCGAACATGCTCACCCAATGCCCAACATTTTCAGATCGACCGGGAGGTGGTAATCCAAATGGATTTGATTTGACCGTGGTAACCATTGACAAAGAATCGAAAGAACCTTTGGGTAAATCAAGTGTTACGTTGATTCAAAATGGTGAGCCAATCTGGATGAAAGAAACAGATAGAAAGGGAAAGATCGTGAAGGAAGCGGCGCTCGGATTGAGTTATTTCTATGCAACGCATGAAGGATATTATCCTGCAGAACTAGGGGCATATATCAATTTCAAACGAAATTACATCGTAGTTGAATTAACGAAAGATGAAACGGTTATTGAGCCTGATCCATTCCCAACGGATATTGCTGTAACGGACCCTCCAGAGGAAGAAGTAATTATCGAAATAGAAGAACCTGAAGAGGTGGAAACACATTTGGAGGAGGAATTGACAACTCCCGAGGATACACCTGTCAACGTTGAGACGCCGCCTGAATTCAATGAATTGGATCCAGAAGATTTTACCGACGCGAATTTTAAACCAATCAATGTCGTGTTCGTATTGGATATTTCTTCCTCAATGAGAAGTGCTGATAAAATGGAACTGATGAAATATTCGCTGTATCAGCTAACGGATATGCTTCGCCCTCAGGATAAAATTGGAATCGTTACGTATTCTTCGAAAACAAACGTTTTGCTAAGATCAACCTCTGGAGATAAGAAGGAAAAAATTAAGGAGGAAGTTCGAAAGTTGCGTCCAGGAGGTTTCACCGCAGGTGGAGCTGGAATCAAATCTGGGTACAAACTTGTGAATAGAAGAAAGCTTGAAGGCGGAGTAAACCACGTAATTGTGATTACAGATGGAGCCTTCAATAGAAGCTCAGACGATTACAAAAGATACGTGCGTAAGTACAAGAGAAAGGGAATCAATTTATCTATCGTCGGAATTAAGAACAAGGATAAAGACGAAGAGGAAATGCGAGATGCTGCAAAATTGGGTGGTGGAAGCTACATTCCTATCTTCAAATTAGCGGATGCCCAAAATAACCTCAAGCAAGCAATTCGAGCCTTGACGTTTAAACATTAAAAGAAAATGGGTTACCCCATCGTCTTCGAAAAGAACACACGATCTGGATCGATCTGTTCTTCCAAAACTTTCAAGAATTCTTCGCGTTCTTCTTCTTGAATACAATCTGTTGGGAAGGACAATTGCAACCCTTTGATGTAATCGAAATAAGTTGTTTGCTGATGCGCACTGATTTTTCGAAGCCCTGTAAAGTACAATAAGATTACTTCTCTGTCAGCTACAATTACAGCCTTTGAGGAGATTCCTACACGGTATTTACCGTTTCTTCCTGCTATTGCGAAGATGATACTGTCCAGCGCTCCAATTCCGAAGGCAATCCCAGGAGCCAAGGCTGTTTCACAAACTTGATAAAGTGCAACTCCTACGAAAGTCATTACCAATGCTTCGAGCAATAAATAAACCCTTACACGCGACTTACGCTCCTTGCTAACTTCAGCGTTCCATTTGAATTTCTTCACTTGATTTACAATCCGCATTCCCATCCAGCGGCGGATAGAACGGCGAAGGATCACGATCAAGATTAACATGCCCATCCCCAAAAAGATGTAATCTTTGTAAGGAAGGTTGTGCCCCGACATTTTGATTATTTCAATAGGAAGATCGAATCCTACGAAAATCGTTAATGCCATTGTTGGAAAGAACAGCATGCCGAGAAGAATATTGATGGATTTATTCATTTGGAATCATCTTCATTTTCGCGCGAAGCGAAAGTATTTTGTCTTGAGCGCGTTGTACTTTCTTTTCAACCTCTTTCTTCAAAGAATCAGCTCCTTTACTGTTTGCGAAGAAACCTAGGTTGTTCTCTAGTTGGTGAATTTCCTTTTGAATCTTATCGATTTCTTTGCGGATATCCATTTTTGCATCACGCAGTAGGCGAGATGAATTTGGACTTGCTTTCAAGGTATCAAGTTTTGCTTCAAACATGATTTTTTCCTTTTCAGCACCTTCCATTTTCAATTTTCCGTAGTGATCATCCATTGCCGATTTAAAGGCTTTGTATGTTGCATCTTTAGCTTTCATTGGAACTTTACCAATCGCGTTGAATTCAGCAGAAAACTGTTTCAAATCTGCCAGAGTCGTCGACTTGTTATCGCCAGCTTCGTATGCTGCAATTTTCTCCAACAAGGCGTTCTTCAATGTCAAGTTTCCTTCCAATTCTTCATCTTGCGCAGAGAAGTGTTTTTCACGAGTATTGAAGAAAGCATCACACGCACTACGGAAGTTCTTCCATAGTTTCTGCTCGTTTCTTCGACCTGCATGTCCAAGTGTTTTCCACTCTTTTTGCAAACCGACCAATTTGTGAGCCGTCTCTTTCCAATCAGTAGAATCTTTCAATGCATTCGCGCGATCAATCAATGCCTGTTTCTTATCAGCCACAGCATCAAAGTTGCTATTCAACACATCGTAAAATGCTTTTTTCGCATCAAAGAAAACATCACACTCTTTTCTGAATTCTTTCCAGATGAGTTCGTTTTCCTTTCGTGGTCCAGCGCCAACAGCTTTCCATCGTTTCTGAACGTCTAAGATTTTCGCTGTGCGATCTTCCCAATGTTTATGCTCAGTCAATGTTTCCAACTCTTGAGCATGTACCTTCACTTCAGCAATAAGTACTTGCTTTTGTTCCATGTTCACGCGTTGAATTTCACGACGGTCTTCGTAGTGACGGTTGATTCGGTTGTACAAAGAACGAACTTCAGTCCAGTACGCTTCTTTTACCGATTCCCACTCTTCATTCGGAACAGGACCAATTCCATCCCACTCATTTTGAATGCGCTTAAGTCCGGTTTCAACTTCTTTAACAGACTCTTCTTTTTGAAGTTTCTTCAGTTGCTCAATGATCGCCACTTTTTTCTGGTGATTTCTTTTGAAATCGTGATCTTTGAGCTGTTTGTAAATGTTGATATTGTAGAAGAAATCCTCCAATAATTTCGAGTAATCCTTCTGGATATCTGAACGTTTATCTCTCGGAATGTCTCCGATTTCGTTCCACTTCTCTTGAATTTTTTTGAATGCAGCGAACGCCGCACCAATATTCTCTTCAGAAGTAACAACGTTTTGCAAACGCGTAATTAGTTCTTTTTTCTGACGGAGGTTTTCCGTTTCGATTGCATTTCGCGCATCAATTGCTTCTTTCTTACGAACCTTGTAGGCATCGTAAACTGAGTAGAATGCTTCTTTTCCGAAATCTCCTTCTTGTTCAGGAATGGCCTCACCACTTTCTTCGGCTTCTAGCTGAGAGACTTGAAATTTGCGCTCTTCCTCCAACACGTAGTCGTCGAATTTACCGCGTAACTCATTTACTTCTCTGCTTACTGTCAACACGTCTTCCTGTGCTGACAATTCCTCCATTTTTGCAATGAAATCCATATTCTCCATCTTCAATAAATTAGCTGATCACTTGGGTGATTTCGAAATTCGCCAATGAAACGAATTCTTCGATGCGTGCATCTAAATCTGCCTGTGTGATGTTTTCAAGTTTTTGTGTTCCGAATTTTTCTACGCAAAAAGATGCTAGTGCTGACCCGTGAATCATAGCACGTTTCATGTTTTCAAATGAGTGATCATCAGTGCTCGAAACGTAGCCCATAAATCCTCCCGCGAATGTGTCACCTGCTCCTGTTGGATCAAATACTTCTTCCAACGGCAATGCTGGAGAGAAGAATACTTTTTCTCCATGGAATAACAATGCTCCGTGCTCACCTTTTTTGATGATGAGGTATTTTGGTCCCATTGCACGAATCACTTTTGATGCTTTCACCAATGAGTATTCTCCAGAAAGTTGGCGTGCTTCTTCATCGTTGATGATCAACATGTCAATCATTGAGATTGTTTCTTTCAAATCATCCATTGCGATGTCCATCCAGAAATTCATCGTGTCCATTGCAATTAACTTTGGACGCTCAGTCAAACGCTCAATTACCGTTTTCTGTACTTGAGGCGTCAAGTTTCCAAGCATCAAGTAATCAACTCCTTGGTATGATTCAGGAATGATTGGATCGAAGTTTTCCAACACGTTTAGTTCTGTTACTAGCGTATCACGTGAGTTCATATCGTTGTGATATTTACCCGACCAGAAGAAAGATTTCTCTCCTTCTTTGATTTGCAAACCTTCAGTATCAACTCCGCGTGAGCTAAGTTGATCGATCATTTCTTGTGGGAAGTCGTCTCCAACTACCGCAACGATTTTTTGATCTTTATTGTAGAATGAAGCTGCCAATGCGATGTACGTTCCAGCACCTCCAATAATTTTGTCTGTCTTTCCAAATGGTGTTTCAATTGCGTCGAATGCAACAGAACCAACTGTTAATAAACTCATGTGTCTTTTTTAAGATTGCCCCAAAGATATTAAAAACCTGACTTTGGCGATGCCGAAGAAGCAAAGAATCAGTGCTTGTTGGCAACTCTTTTATTCATGTTGATAAAGAAAAACATTCTCTTGACAGATTTTAACAGTGAATACCCAGTAAAACAGTAACAAAAGCCCACAGAAACGCGTTAATAAGTAAAGAGTGTTGAGACTTTTCGCTTACACTCTTGTCCTAACTTTGTGATATGTGGAAAAAAAGGCTTCTTCGATTTGGTAAATGGTTCTTTGGAACCTTGCTAAGTCTGATGCTTTTAATTTCGCTCATCTTGTACATGTATAAAGATGAAATTTGCGATGTCGTTATTGGAAAAGTGAACACGTATCTCAATACAGAGGTGCAAGTTTCTCAAGTTGATCTTACCTTCTGGAGTACTTTCCCAAATCTTTCTGTCGATTTTAATAATGTCTTCATTCAAGATCCGTACGAAGAGTCGACAAAAAGTGATACGCTGTTTGCAAGTGAACAAGTTCGATTGAAGTTCAATCCTTTTGATATTTGGAGAGAGAATTACACGGTAAAAACGATCGAAGTAAGCCCGGGAACATTGAAGTTGAAGGTGAATGAGGAAGGATTGGAGAATTACGATATCATAAAGAGTCAAGAAGATACTGTTGATCAAGCTCCTGTCGATTTAAACCTGGAAATCATCGAGTTTGAGAATTTTCGCTTGTCGTATGATAATCGAGTAACGGATCAGTTGTACCGAACTCATTTGAAAGACATGACCTTGAATGGAGCGTTAAGTGAGTCTGTTTTTTCAACGACAGCTTCAACCAACATGAACATTATTGAGGCGCGAAGTGGAAAAGTGACCTTACTTAAGAATCAACCAGCACGATTGTCGATTCAGGTGAATGTAAATAGTGATTCGAGTACGGTTGAAATTCCTCCTTCCACGATTTATATTTCTGAACTTCCATTTGATTTCAACGGAAATGTGGATAGCGTCGGTTACGATTTCAACATAAAAGGAAAGAACATTGCCATTGCCGATGCTGCTTCACGTTTTTCTGTCGAGCAATCAGCTCAAGTGAAGAAATTAGAAGGAACCGGATACCTACTCTTTGATCTCAATGTGAACGGGGAAAGCAACAACACAACCCCTGCAACGATTCAGTGTAAGTTCGGTGTTGACAACGGATTTATCAAAGATCCAGTTTCTAAACTGTCGCTCCAGAAATTGCATTTAGATGGAGAGTATTCCAATGTTGGAGGTAAGAAAAAGGAATTCTTGGCTTTACGAAATGTCTCATTCAATACGAAGGGTGGGCCATTTGCAGGGAATTTGAAACTCACAAAGTTTGATGCGCCACATCTGGATGGTAGCGCGGATGGAACGATTGACC
>CAJQOB010000081.1 GCA_905479845.1 uncultured Flavobacteriales bacterium | reverse complement strand
CCAACTGGGGAAGCTACGCAAGCATTCGTTTCCCTCAAACGCGAATGGGTGTTGAACAGGTGTACTACGATGGATTCGATCGCGCTCGTGCCTATCAATTGGAAAAAGCCAACAATGCGAATTACCGCGTTGATCTCGAGTTGGAAGTTCTTAGTGAAATCTTGAATAAGGAACGATTCATCTCTTGTCACTCGTATGTGCAATCTGAAATTAACATGTTGATGCATGTTGCAGACTCACTTGGATTTAGAATCAATACCTTCACACATATCTTGGAAGGATATAAAGTAGCCGATAAAATGGCCGCTCACGGTGCAGGAGGTTCTACCTTCTCAGATTGGTGGGCATACAAATACGAAGTAAACGATGCCATCCCTTACAACGCAAAAATGATGCACGATCAAGGTGTGGTTGTCGCTATTAACTCTGATGATGCAGAGATGGGGCGTCGTTTGAACCAAGAAGCAGCCAAAGCAGTGAAGTATGGAGGCATGGATGAGGAAGACGCTTGGAAAATGGTGACACTAAATCCAGCGAAATTATTGCACTTGGATGATCGAATGGGATCTGTAGAAGTTGGTAAAGACGCCGATTTGGTTTTGTGGACTGCGCATCCTTTATCGATCATGGCAAAAGTTAATTACACCGTAATTGATGGTGTGATTCTCTTTGATTCGGAACGTGATTCAGAATTGTATCAAAGAAATCAAGCTGAAAAGGCACGAATTATTGCGAAGATGTTGAACGCCAACGCTGGGGGAGACAAGAAGGAGTTCGTAAAAAAGAAAAAAGGCCATTACCACTGTAATACCATTGGTGAGGAAGGTTCAACTGAAGAAAATCAACATTAACATGAAGCTATTAATCCTATTTTTCGCATTTGTATCAAGTGTTGCAATTGCTCAGGAACCATCAAGAATTTTATTGAGCGGTGGAAACCTGCATGTCGGAAACGGCGAAGTGTTTGAAAGCGCAGCGATCGGTATTGAAGATGGCAAGGTCACGTTCATCAAAAATGCCTATGCTTTCACGGTGAATGAAAACGATTGGGACACAATTATCGACGTAACGGGGAAAGAGATCTATCCTGGATTTGTTGCTCCAAACTCAACTCTTGGATTAACGGAAATCGATGCTGTTCGTGCTACTCGTGACTTTAGAGAAGTTGGAACTTACAACCCACATGTCCGATCGCAAATTGCCTTTAATGTAGAATCAAAAGTGATGAGTACCGTTCGATCGAATGGTGTTTTATTGACTCAAGCGACGCCGCGCGGGGGAGTTATTTCAGGAAGTTCAGCTTTGATGACAACAAGTGGATGGAACTGGGAAGATGCAACAGTTCAAAAAGATGACGGAATTCACCTCAACTGGCCTCCGAGCATGGAAGGCGGTGGCTGGTGGGCCGAACCTGCTCCCAAAAAGAAGAACAAGAAATACTCAGAGCGCAAACAATCAATTTCAGAATTCTTTGAAATGGCGAAAGCCTATGTTCAAGAGGGGAATCCTGAGAAAAAAGATCTTCGTCTGGAAGCCATGCGTGGATGTTTCGAAGGAACAAAACGTGTTTATATTCATGCCAACGAACTACAAGAATTGGCTGATGTAATCGAGTTTTCTAAATCGCTCGGACTTGCCTATCCAGTAATTGTAGGTGGCTACGACTCTCACTTGATTACTGATCAACTAAGAGATGCAAAAATTCCAGTAATGGTCGTTCGTCCGCACAGTCTTCCTGAAAACGAAGAGGACGCGGTTGATCATGCATATCGTTTGCCAGCTTTACTAAAAGAAGGAGGCGTGAAATTCTGTATTCAAAATCAAGGAGATATGGAGGCGATGAACACTCGAAACCTTCCTTTCCTAGCAGGTACAGCGATGGCTTACGGCTTGAGTGAAGAAGAAGCGGTTAGCGCTATCTCTTTGTGGAGTTGTGAGATCATGGGAATTGATAAACTCTACGGAAGTATCGAAAAAGGGAAATCTGCGACCTTGTTTGTTTCTGAAGGAAACGCACTTGACATGATGACCAACCAGATGATTCTTGGATTAGTGAATGGTCAATTAATCACACCGACGAACTTCCAATTCGAACTGAAAGAGAAGTACAGTAAAAAATATTCAGGGCAATAGAAAAGGACTCAACCAATTGGTGAGTCCCTTTATTTTCTTTTGAAGAATTAGACTACATTCCGATAGCTTTCTTTCCTTCTTCAACCATTTCTGGAGCTTTCTCCTTAACAGCCTTAGTTGCCATCTCTTTTCCTTCTTCAACTAATTCCTCTGCCATATCTTTTCCTTCTTCAACCATGTCAGAAGTAGCTTCTTTGGCTTTATCCATAAGATCATCCATCATTCCGCTTGCTTCTTCCTCTACCTCATCAGTCATTTCTTCTTGAGCTTCGTCTAAGTTGTCTTCAACTACAACTTCACCTCCACATGCTGTCATTGCCATTCCTGCTGCGATTGCTGCAACAAACATAAAATTTCTTTTCATTTTTATCGATTTTGGTTACCTTCTAAACTACAAAGAATTCAAAGTAAATAAAAGTGATTTTTACTTTTTGTGAATAAGTAATGGTTTTGTGAAAATCTGATCTTGAGCAATTAAGCGAACGATGTACGATCCATCTTTAAGCTCATTTAATTCCAGTTGTTGTTCACCTGTAAAGCCATCACTTTGAAGGACTGTTCTCCCAAGCATGTCGATAATTTCAATTTGATCCACTTGCTTCGACTCATCCACACGGATATTTACACTATTTCCAGCTGGATTAGGGAAGACACTCCAAGTCAAATTTGAAAGCTGATCCAAACCTACCGTCACTGCGGTCGGATCCGACTCAGACAAGCATCCGTATTCATCCAACAAGGTAACGGTGTAATTACCAGATACAGCAGGGACACAAACATCTAAAGTATCATCTTGAAGAGGAACACCATCAACGTACCATTGAATGTCCGAATTTCCAGAATTCAGAATAATCAAATTGCCTGCTGCATTTGTCGTGATTTGAGGAAGGAAGGCCGTGTCACAATAGATTGCCAAAGTCGTGTCAGAAAAGCTCACACATCCGTTTCCATTGATTGCCACTAAATGGTAGTAACCTGAATTCTCAACAACATGTACAGTGTCCGTTGCCCCAGCAATTGGACTTCCATTGAAGTACCACTGATAGTTGTCTCCCAAATCATTTGACGTCAAGGTATGCGGAATTGAATCCCATGATACTGTTGGAATCGCAGGGTACCCACTCACATGAACAGTGTCCACTGAAATCACAGAAGGTGAAGGAAGAATTTGTTGATACGAAATTGAATAATCAATTACTGAAGTTCCAACTGCACATCCGTTACAACCATTCAAGTTTAATGGTGCCGAGCCCATGAAGTCATCTGCTCCAAAGCCTATCTCACCCGCATCAGATTCCCATATTTCGATGGTATAAGATTGCAGTGGATCCAGTAAAATTGATGTATTCCAACCTACTGGCAGGAATGTATCTGCATACACCCCAGACTGATTATAGATCGCTCCGTTCTCATAAATAATAAAGTAGGGATCAGGATTTTCGAATGATGGGAAACCTCCTCCGTAGTTAGACATGCTTGTTATTGTAACGTTAGTCAAGGTATAAATGTCAAGTGTATCCATCGTTGACCACGCCTGATAGTTTACTTCGTAATCGCCTGGAGTTGAATAAATTTGAGGCACTGGGTTTTCCGCAGTTGACGTATTTCCATTTCCAAAATCCCATTCATATGCAAGTAATCCTGGATTATTGTTCGTGAATTCTACCGTTTGCGGAGTACATCCACTTGCACCTAACATACTGAACCCACCATTTGTGGTACCCACGTTTGCTGGAAGGATCTCCATGAAAACTTGAAATGAAGTTGGAACACCTGAAGCGACAGTTAAATCGGCAATAACGGTTACATCTACATTGTACTGACCTGCCAAAAGTGGCGTTCCATATACGTTCACACATCCATACTGATTGACCTGAGGATCGTAATCACAATTACTCGCTGAATTATTACACTCCCAAGAAAGTCCTACAGGAAGAGCAATAGAAAGAATATGAAAATTGGTAAAGTCAAAACCTTGCGTATCCAATGGCATAACGAAGGTGATATCTTCGTCGTAAAACTGATTGACAGTTCCTACCGGCATGGTATCAGGGTAAATTCCTGGAACAGTTTGAGTGAAATCAATTGTACAAATTTGCGCATTTCCAAACATCGGGAGTAGGCATACGATTACTAGCAGTCGTTTTATCATGATTAATTTTTAGCATCACTAAGATATAGATTTTTCCTATCACCTCATTTAGATTATCAACTTGACATTATCTTCGATGAATTCGTACATTTGAAAAAAACACAAATTCAACACTAAAATAAAGATATTATGGCATTCGAATTACCAGCATTACCATACGCATACGACGGATTGGAACCTCATATTGACGCTCGCACAATGGAAATCCACCATTCAAAGCATCACCAAGGTTACACAAACAAATTAAACGCTGCTATTGAAGGAACAGACTTCGAAGGAAAAAGCATTGAAGACATCTTGAAGTCTTGTGCTGATACTCCAGCGGTAAGAAACAACGGAGGTGGTTTTTACAACCACGGATTGTTCTGGTCTGTAATGAGTCCTGATGGAGGTGGTCTTCCAACCGGAGATTTAGCTTCAGACATCGACAGTACTTTCGGATCATTTGACGCATTCAAAGAAGCATTTGCAAAAGCAGCGGCAACACGATTTGGGTCGGGTTGGGCATGGTTGTGTGTAACTGATGGAAAATTGGAAGTATGTTCAACTGCAAACCAAGACAACCCGATTATGGGATTAGGATGTGGAGGAACACCTATCTTAGGATTGGACGTTTGGGAGCATGCATACTACTTGAACTACCAAAACCGTCGTCCTGATTACATTAACGCGTTTTTCAACGTGATTAACTGGACAAAAGTTTCAGAAATGTACGCTGCTGCGAAGTAGAACATTTTCAAAATAAGCTTGAACCCTTTTCTCTTGGAGGAAAGGGTTTTTTGTTTGCTGTCATTTCGATTCTTACATTGTATTCAAATCTTTTATGTCTTATTTTATGAAGTCCTTTTTAGGAATTTTTACTTTGCTGCTTTTTTTACTAATAGTCTCAAGTTGTTCCGAACATGTACCTGGTAAATATGAGCAACTCTACATTGACGCTGCGGATAGTTTAGAGCTCTACCAAAGCGCACCTTATCTTCAAAAGGAACTAGCTGGGAATGAAAAAGCGAGAGATTTGTTGAAGCTAGACTACAAAGATTTTAAGGAAAAGCATGCTTGGAATGATGAAGAAATGGAAGTCTTTGCAGGTGTCATTCAGGGGCATGTGAGCATCGCAAAAACATTGGAGTTTTAACCCGAGTAATGATTAATACAAGGCTATTTACTTTCAAAACCTATTGGGGAAGGTACCGGATTTTCACCTTTGCTTCACTGGTTTTTTCTTTGAGCGTATTCACATTTGATCATCCTGAATATCCCAGTCGACTAACTCATTGGTTCTTTCACTATTTTGGATCTCATTTGATCTATTGGGCCCTTTACGTTTTTGTGGCCTTGCAATTCACGTTCATGAACAATTCGAAAGAATCGTTCAGCGGCTATAAGCGGAATGTATCTTTTATGCTTTGGGTAGTAGCCATTCTTATTTTTGTAACAAGTATATACAATTCATTAATCCAATGGGAAATTGCCCTTTTGAAGAATGGGTCAATGAGTGTAGCATTTGCACTGGCCGCCTATCATTTACGCTTAAAAAGCAAGGAACTTGATTCTTCAAGTTCGAATTGACCTTTGCCCATGATTAGTTTTTACCATTCTTCATTCATTTGGTTTTACTTAAAAAATATCCTCGACACTTTTTCGTAACTTAACTAGACTAAAACCATTCTATTAATAAACGGAATCATGCACAAGACGACCTTATCACTTATTCTTATCTCCTTCTTCTTTTCTTGTTCTGCTCAATCCAACGAAGAAGAGACAGTGAATCAATCAGCTACAGAAGACTCTGTAAAGCTCGAATTGGATAGTGTCGATATCGATTTTCAGTTTCGAGGTCGGTGTTATGCATTCAACAGTGCGAAACACAACGTTGAGTCAAATGGAGAAGCGCATTCAAGTAATCTTGCTCAAAAAACGGATGATTCTTTCACAAAAAATGACAACTACCTCTTCCTCAACACCCAAGAATACGAAGGGAGTGATAACAATCGGGCCGCTCATAAACTTTATTTAGTCAATACGACTAAATCCAAAATCTCTTATTCCGCACAGGATAGCCGACTCAATATCGTCGCTCAGGCCCTGGATGAAAACGGTGAATGGAAAGACATTAGCTACCTTCCTTCAAGTTGGTGCGGAAATAGTTATCATAAAGTCACACTTGGAAAGAATGAGTATTGGAGGTTCTATGTCCCTGTTTTCAAAGGAACTTTCGCCACAAAATTGCGCTATGTATTACTTGATGGTGGTGAAAACCTATTGGTATCAAATGAAATAGATGTACTAATAAACCCGGGGCAGTTTAATGCTGAAAAGAAGCAAGGCCACAATTCCGAAGGCATTATGGATCCGTACGACGATTAAATAGAAAATCGTAACTTTTTAACGTCCGAAACATTATATATTAAAATCCAGACCTATGAAACCAGTCTCCTCCCTACAAAAACTCTTTATTTTCCCATTTTCACTTCTCGCATTTGCCCTGATTATTTCAGCTCAAAATGCACCTCCAGCAGAAAAAGAAGTGAACCTTAACGCCGCCATCAAAGATGGTACTATACAGGCGGACGTGACTTCAAACGGAAAGCACAGTGGGAAATCAGTGAAGTTATCTGTTACGAACACGACGAATCGTAAATTGAAAGTTATCGTACCTGCTGGAACAGCTTATGTTCCTGGGGAAGATGAAGAACAAACATTGATTCAATTGGAGGAAGATTTCTTCGTTTTGGAACCGAAATCAACAAAGAACCATTTAATCGCGGCTTTCTGTACGGAGGCATCAGATATGTGTCCGTCTACTGGAGGAAGCTTCAAAATCTCAACTAGTTCAAACAAAAACCTCAACAAGGCGATTGATTACATGAAGGACAAGAAGATTGATAAGAAGTCTTTTCAAGATGTTGTTTGGGCAATCACAGACGACCATTCAGTATCAAACATTCAAGCTACAACTCCACAAACAAAAGAGTTCAGAACGTACTTGGCTGAGCTCACTGGGCAGAAAGATACTTGGTACACATCACCTCAGCGACATGTTATCAACGAACAGCGACGTATTGTTTCTCAAACGATTGTTGTTCACGGTCAAGTACAATTTCCATCTGACGGAACATCAGTTATTCGACAAGAAGTAATTGATAAAGATGGAGAAGTTCGTTTTGCTCTGCCACCTGCAACTCCAAGAAAATCACAAAAAGTAACAATGGATTTTTCAGTTCGAGTTCGCGGTTGGGAACCTGGCGAATACACACTTCGCATCATGAAAGATGACGTTGAAATTAAATCGTATCCGTTTCAGTTGAGTTGATTTCGACTCCGCTTCAGCCATACCAAGAACCAGAGGGCTGATGAGGCAAAACGAATTAAACCGTTTCTGGGGCCAGAGCGACAACAGACGTCACTTCAGGAGCTACTTTTTTCACGGCTTCCTCAAGTCCAGCTTTAAGAGTCATCATTGACATTGAGCAATCGCTACATGCACCAAGTAATCGAACTACGACAACAGCTTCGTCGGTAATTTCGACTAGTTCCATATCGCCACCATCAGCATGAAGGAATGGACGCAGCTGCTCTAATGAGCTCAATACTTTTTCCTCGATGTCTTTTTTGTTAATGGACATGTGCCTCCTTTTTGTCTTTTAGTGATGCTACTCGTTCAACAAAAGTACTAACTATATCATCAAAAGCCTTTGCGGTTGGGCTATTTTCTTGAAATACAGCAGGTCTACCGATATCTCCAGCTTCTCGAACACCCTGAACAAGCGGAATATGACCCAAGAAAGGAACATTCATTCCATGCGCTAGGTTCTTCGCTCCATCACGTCCAAAAATGTAGTATTTGCTCTCAGGGAGCTCTTCAGGCGTGAACCAAGCCATGTTTTCAATGATTCCAACAACTGGAACATTGATCGAATCAAGTTGGAACATATTTACTCCTTTACGAGCATCAGCCAATGCAACTTCCTGAGGGGTACTCACGATAACCGCTCCATCCAAAGGAACTGTTTGTACGAGCGATAAATGAATATCTCCTGTTCCTGGAGGTAAGTCAATTAATAGATAATCCAATTTGCCCCAGTGAGCATCAGTAAACATCTGTGTAAGTGCTTTAGAAGCCATTGGGCCTCTCCAAACAACCGCATTGTTTTGTTCTGTAAAAAATCCGATTGATAAAATCTTAATTCCATAACTCAATACAGGATTTATTTTCGGAACCCCGTCAATATCGAGCATCGTTGGACGGTCATTGACAACATCAAACATCGTTGGCATTGAAGGACCGTAAATATCCGCATCAACGATTCCTACTCTGTAACCAGCTTTTGCTAATCCTCCTGCTAAATTTGCCGTAACAGTAGATTTTCCAACTCCACCTTTACCCGATGCAATTGCAACAATGTTCTTTACTTCAGGAAGAATCTTACGTTGAGCAGCCTTCGCTTCCGCTGGCAATCCAGCAACTGTTGCGTTCACTTCAACCTCATCTCCAAATGCTCTTTTCAAGTTGAAATCCAGTGCTTCTTGCATGCGCTTACGTGCGTGCAAAGCAGGATTTGAAACGAATACTTTCAATGTGATTGTTGATCCTTCAATCGCCAATTCCTCCACTAGGTTGGCTGATACAAGGTCTTTTTTCAAATCGGGCTCTAGGATTGAACCTAGTACCTCGAGGACTTTTTCACGTGATATTTCCATGGATATGTACTTTCGCTTGAAAGTGAATGATGTTAGCCTTTGCGCTTAAACTCTTTGAATGACTTAATCGACTTGGCCATGAGTTCAACAATGTGTTTATCACATCCTTCTTCAGGAGATGAAAGACCGTAAATGATATTGTTGATTGTTTTCTGACCGTAAACATGATAAGACTTGTGTTCGACCCCCACTTCTGGAGCAGCATACTTCGAACCTGAAACCATTAATGTTCGTTCGTAAACGACTAAATCCGTTTCGTCCATCAAGTACTTAATCTTAAAAAATTTCTGATCTGCTAATTCCTTTTTCTTCTCTTTTACGAGATCATCTAGAATACCAAAATCTTCAATAAGCACTTGAAATTTCTGTCCTGCGTTGATTTCCCACTTAAAAGATTCTTCGTGCTTTACTTCTGGTCTTGTTGAAGCTCCAATGTTTGCCGTTTCATCTGGCAAGGAAATAACCCCTGGGATGTCGTAATCAGACATGATGAAATCTTGAAACTCATAGTAATCGTCATCCACGACAACATCCTTAGAATCAACAGGATTCACCTCTTCACCACAATTCGTTAACACGAATAGCCCAACAAGCATAGCTGTTAAACGCACAATTTTGATAGAAAGTGATTTAGACATCGTTCAATGGTTTATTACAATTTCCTCCTTTAGCTAACACAAATATACGAATACTAGCTGTTAATTGTTTAAAATTGGTCAAACGTCGCGTCAATTTGCGCTCTTATTTGATCATCACACCTTTTTCTCCGATAATCGGCAAGATTTTCATGTTTCCTTCAGAAATCGACTCGGCAACAAAAACAAACTTTTTGTCATACAACACATCCTCTGCCCAAAAGCTTAACCAGTACTCGTTCGAAAGCCCAAAAACTTCCTCGATAATAGGTTCAATTTTAGCGGCTTCGTTCGGCATTAAAACTTCAAGGCTGTGACGTAATTTCGAGGTGCGAATTGTTTCTCCTGTCGAAACATTGTTTCCATATCCTTGACTTGTCACGATAATTCCTTCCATTATATCTTCGCGCAGGTTGACAAGATACACGTTGTATACTTTCTCATTGTCCTCATTCAATTGCTGTACTACAGCGAATGCTACACCTTCAACTTTTGGTCCTCGTAATTCTTCACGCATTGGTTAAACCTGATTTTGGTTTTAAAACTCTGTTTGAGATTTGATCATTTTTCCGAGCGCAATATATTGAAATAAAGCTGGAGAATGTCCTATCTCATCTTGATTTCGACGAAGGTAATCTTTGTCATTTTCTAGATGCTCAGGAATTTCAAAGTTTGGTTTGTCCGTTGACCCCAATCTTACAATCATTAAGTTTTCCTTTGGAATGGAGATGATGTACTGTCCTTTCGCGCCGCGACAATAATAGACAGGATTCGTTTTTCCAAAGTACGTCCAAGTGTGTAAACCATAACGAGTATTTGGAACGCCTTCCTTGGTTTTTAGTTTTTGCGGAACGATCATTTCTTCATAAAACCACTTTGGAATTATTTGCTCGTCCCCAATTTTTCCTTTGTGCAACAACAATGATCCAATTCGAGCATAATCTCTGGCAGTCGCGTAAATGCAGCAGAATGATTTTTCGTCACCATCTTCATCATCCAAACTCCAATACGCGTCGTTATTTGCGCCAATTTTTGACCAAACTTTTTCCTCAGCATATTTTGTGAGATCTACTCCAGTTGCTTTTTCAACGACGAACCCAAGAAGTTCCGTATTTCCACTTTGGTAATTGAATTTCTTTCCAGGTTCAGTAATCAATTTTTGGCTTGTGACTTGCTCGCGCAGGTCCCATCCGTAATATGATTTCGCATTATCAGACAGTGGATTTTTCGTGCTTTCCGTCCAATCCAATCCTGAAGACATCGTCAACAAATGACGAATGGTGATTTTCTTCCGTTCATCTTTTCTGAACTCAGGGAGGTATTTCGATGCGCTTACATCTAGGCTCTCAATTTTACCTTCATCAATTGCTATTCCAACGAGAATCGCCACTAGGGTTTTGGAAGCTGAAAACGAATTACTCACTGTTTCTTCGGTATGATCTTCCCAATATTCTTCAAAAAGTAAAGTATCTCCTTGGAAGACCAAAAACGCCTTTGTTCCCAGTTCTTCAATGTAATCTCTCATTGTTGGAGGAATCACTTGAGAGTTATACTTTTTATCCTCTTGCCATTCCTTCGAACTGTTTCCCTTGATGGTTGAATAATAGAACACATCCAAATCATAAATCGTCGGTCCTGATTTACCCACCAAATAGGTATTCGCAATTCCTTTGTACATATAGAATCTTCCTGAAAGAAGGATAAAGGCATTCACCGAAATAAATAATGCAATAAAAGTATAGAGCAGAAATTTTCCTGTCTTTTTGAGGATGCGCTTCATAAATTAAGAATATTCGTAGCTAAATAACTCGGCCAATTTCACTTTGAGAACTTCGGCGACTTCATTCATATCGAGTGGCTTACCAAGTTCCTGTTCCATTGAAGTTACTTCTTTGTCATCAATTCCGCAAGGAATGATATGAGAAAAATAGGACAGGTCAGAATTGACATTGAAGCCGATTCCATGCATCGTTACCCAACGAGAACTCTTCACTCCCATCGCACAAATCTTGCGTGGATTATCTCCGTCAAAATCAACCCAAACGCCAGTTAATCCGTCTACTCTTCCCGCTTCGATTCCGAATTCTTTCACTGTTAAAATGACAGCCTCTTCCAAGAAGCGAAGATACTTATGAATGTCCGAAAAAAAGTAATCGAGATCGAAGATAGGATAGCCAACAAGCTGCCCAGGACCGTGATAGGTAATATCACCTCCCCTGTTTATTTCGTAATAAGTCGCATCGTGCTTTTTCAAGCCTTTTTCATCCAACAAAAGATTGTCCTTTGAACCACTTTTACCAAGTGTATAGACATGCGGGTGTTGACAGAACAACAAATAGTTCTTAGTCGATTCCGTCGTCAACTCTTTTCGAATGTCAATCTTCAGTTGAACTGATTCTTTGAATAACTTCTCCTGATAATCCCAAGCCTCCTTGTAATCTATTACACCGAGGTCTTCGAAAATTACGGTTGGCTTGTTCGACATTTGCTTCGCTATTTCGGGGTTCGAGTACCTCTCCCCTTCCGTGTTGAGTTTTAAACTAAAAAAAAGAAGGGTGAGGTTCTCGAACCCCTTCTTCATTTTTAAAAATTAGACAATTCGTCTTTCAAGTAATCTATAATTTCGATGTCGATTGGATCGGCTCCGTTAAGATCTGTAATGTACAATGAAGCCCAATCCACAATATTGATTAAGTAGATTGATCGTTCAATTCTCGATTTCCCTTTTGACTTAACCGTCATCAGGTGCTTCGTTTTCTTAGCGATTGTTGCTTTAGTGATTTCCAGACGCTTCGCGTTTCTTGGATGCATGTCATCTGTTTCCAAAACGATTAATGCGAAACGATCATCTCCTCCGCCCCATCCAACGAGTTCGTTGTGGTTCATTTCTGGAATGGCGTGACTCCATCCTAAATTCTTACCGTTTTCATTGAATTGTTGACGTGCACGGACCAAAACTGGTTCGTAATCAGTCGTTGAGTAGAATATTGGAACGTTCCCATGTACGAAACTTGCCATTTCTAGACCGATTTCTCGGATAGAATCTTGCTCCGAAACGATCAAATCACGCGCTTTCGCCATTTCTTCCAATCGCATTTTAGAACTCATTCCAAGCTCTGCGAAAATATGTAACAATTGTACGAGTGAATATGCTAATGCCGAACGAGGTGGGTTTCCACCCGGAACTACAACAACGTCATAGTTGTTTTCATTACACAAGTCCAGCATTTTACCTCCAGAAGTGATTCCAATCAATTGTGCACCTTTTTCCAATGCCTGATGAACACTACTTAACGTCTCCTCTGTGTTTCCAGAATAAGAAGAACCAATTACTAAAGTATTCTTTGAAACAAATCCTGGGATTCCATAATCCAATGCGAATGCCACCGGAACAGATAGTTCATCTTCCAACCATTTAGCCACCAAACGGCCTCCAATTCCAGAACCTCCCATTCCACAAATCAACACGTTTTTAATTTCGTGTTTCGGCGCTGAGATTTTCGCTTTTGATGCTATTTCCAATGCTTCTGTAATGTTCTCTGGGAACTGAGCAATTAAGGTTTTCATGTCTGACATAAGTGACGTACAATTTAGTATTCGACTGCAAAATAATATTCTTCTTTCCTATTCTTCGTAGAAAGCTCCAATTAGTTTCAAAAAAACGTATTTGATTTCAATTCGGTTGGCTTGAAATCGGAATTTCGAGCTAAATTTGCGGTATGAAATCAAAAACAGCTCAAGAGACCTTATCGATAACGACGAAAGTTGTGCTTCCTAACGACACGAACACCCTTGGAAACCTTTTCGGAGGTCAGTTGTTGGCTTGGATGGATGTTATATCGAGTGTTGCCGCTCACCGTCACTGTAAGCGTGTTGTTGTTACAGCCTCTGTGAACAACGTTTCATTCAAAACACCAATTAAGGAAGCATCGATTGTAACATTAGAAGCTAAAGTATCGCGTGCCTTCAATTCTTCCATGGAGGTCTTTGTAGATGTATATGTTGAAGATCATGTGACTGGGAAGCGACATAAATCAAATGAAGCCATTTACACCTTTGTTGCGGTCGATCAGAACGGTGGGCCAATTGAAGTTCCTGAGTTGATTCCTGAAACTGAGAAAGAGAAGCTTCGTTACGATGGCGCACTTCGAAGAAAACAATTGAGTTTGATTTTGGCGGGGAAGATGGATCCGAACGATGCTAGTGAATTGAAGAAGTTGTTTTTGGGGGAGTAGTTGGATTCGCTTTGCTTTTCGATTGTTGGATTGTTGGATTGTTGGATTGTTGGACACGGCTGGCGCCTTTGGATTGATTTGGGTACGAAACTTGTTGCTCAAATAAAAAGCTAATTTCTCATGTTGAAGTTTATACTCTTTTCCAGTTTGATGTTGACTTTTCCTAAGGTTTTCGGACAAAGTACTGATTGGATTGAAGGGACTTGGGAAGTTGAATTCGCAATTGAGCATAACGGTGATACTATTTACATCCCAAATAATTTCAATCGTACTTTACGATATTTTGAAAAATTTTGCCCTGAATGTGATAGCAGTTTTAACTCGGAATTCGCACTAGCTGAATATCAAATGTATCAAGGCCGCGAAATGCACTTCAATAAGAAATCTTTTTCTTTTCAAGTAAATGCCAATGACGGTGAGTATTCAATTGTTAACGATACACTGTATTTGGATTACAAAAAAGAATACGATCAATACACGATTCCCGTTCCCTTTTATCTCATCAATCCAGAACTGAAAGCAATAGAGTTTCAATGGAAAGAAGTTACGGGAGACGCTTTTGTTCGCTTTATGAAAAAAGAAGAATAGTCGATACGAACTATGTTACCTCTTTAACAATTCTATCCACATCCTGTTTCATCATGCAATCAAAATGACCTTTTGGGCATTCTGCATACCCAATTTTGGAGCATGGGCGGCAATTGAGTCCCTTCACTTCATGAATCGAATAGCTCGAATCATCATACGGGCGATAAGGGTACATGCCCAATTCAGGAACGGTATTTCCCCAGATTGAAACAATCGGAACATCAAAGCACGCTGCGATGTGCATCATTCCAGTGTCATTAGCAACCACTACTCGGCTTTGTTTCAAAATGCTTGCTGAGCCGAGAATGGAATAATCTCCGCAACTGTTGAATGTGTTCGGATGATCAATCTTATTAAGAATTTCTTCACCTAATTTTCGATCATCGGGACCTCCAATCAAAACAATTGGTTCTTTTGATAGGTCGATTAACTCCACGAGTTTTTCAATGGGTAATTGCTTCGTTCCGAATTTCGCTCCAATAACCAAAGCAATGAATCCTCTAGGTTCAATTCTGAAAATTGATTTTACATCAACTACGTCAGGTTCAGGAATTGCAAAATCTCCCTTTTTTCCATCTGGTTTAACACCAAGGCCCTGCACTGCTTCAAAATAACGATCCACCAC
>CAJQOB010000080.1 GCA_905479845.1 uncultured Flavobacteriales bacterium | reverse complement strand
CACCGTCATCAGAAGATTCCAAAATTGGTTCTGCTTGTTCTTCCGGTTCAGGTGTTGTTATTGACAACTCTTCTCTTCCTGTGGCATCAATTACCTCAGAAGCGGAAGTGATGGATGCAACAAAATCAATTTCAAATGATTTAAACGATATTGGAATAAACTACAACTTTTCGCCAGTTGTAGATCAAGCAAAGAACAAAACTGTAGGCTATCGTGGATTTGGAACCGACCCAAAAAACATAGTCCCTTATTCTGATGTTTTTATTCAACAAACGCAAGAGCAAAACATTATTGCTACAGCTAAGCATTTCCCAGGGCACGGATTAGTTTCTGGTGACACGCATAAATCGCTTCAAATGATTGACGGAGAGTTGAAAGAAGTGAAATACTATCCTCCATTAATTGAAAGTGGAGTTCTTTCTATCATGGTGGGGCACCTTGCCGTTAAGAACAATCCAAAGTATAATACCAATGGACTACCTGCCACAACTTCCAAAGTAATTATTCAGGATTTACTCCGTGACAGTTTGAATTTCAAAGGACTTGTTGTTACCGATGCTATGGGAATGGGTGGAGTTATGAAGATTCCTAATGCCGATGTTAAGGCTGTGGCAGCAGGTTGTGACATCATTTTAATGCCGAAAGATGCTGAAAAAGCGCACCACGCGATTCTTGAAAAGTACCAATCTGATGAAACGTTTACTGAAACCGTAAATGAATCTGTCAAACGAATTATCCGCATGAAGATTTGTCTTGGTCTGATTTAGAATCATACAATCGCAAGATTTATATTCAACAAGCTACAGAACAGAAAAAGACAGGAATCCCATATACGAAAAGCAATTTTCTCCTAAATTCTTGCCTGAACGAAACATTAGTTTAACTTTGGCTTAATGTCTGCTTTACAAATCCAACAACTTCTAGTACCGTTCTCAAAAATTGGTTTGGGGGATATGGATAATGTAAAATTGATGAACCGTGTGGACACGAAATTTGTGATGACCGTCGATCAATTTGCCGAAGTCCTCCCCTTGTTAAATGAACATTATCACGCCGTTGAGATTGCTGATAAATGTGTTTGTTCGTACGAGAGTTTGTACTATGATAATCAAGATCTAGACTTCTATCATGATCACCACAAAAAGAGATTGAACCGCGTAAAGATTCGTTATAGGAAGTACTTGGATTCAGACATTTCTTTTTTGGAAATCAAGCATAAATACAAAGGACGGACAAACAAAATGCGTATTCCTTCTGACGAATTGCACGAAGAACTCCCGACAGAACATGTTAAGTTCATTGACGAATCAGTTGATTTGTCTTTTACGGATGAATTAGTACCGTCACTTGTAAACAACTACCAACGGATTACTCTTGTTGGAAAAAGTATAAATGAACGACTGACAATTGACCTAAATTTAAGTTTCAGAAAAGACGAGCAAACCGCAGATTTGAATTACCTTGTCATCGCTGAGGTTAAACAAGCGAAAGTTTCTCGAAAATCTCCGTTCTTTAAGTTTATGAAAGAGCGACAAATTCGGCCTTTTCGATTGAGTAAATATTGTATTGGAATACTAAAGCTTTCTCAAGAAGTTGACGTCAAATACAACCGCTTTAAGAAAAAAGTACTAAAAATTGATAAACTAAAACCAGATGCTGCTTAAACTTAGTGACACTTCTACCATTGAAGAATTATTCAACCTTCAGTGGTTTGACAATGATTTTTACACCTTAATTCTTCGATTGGTAATTAACGTTGTCTTTATGACAATTTTAATTCGTTACCTGTATTACCCAATCGCGAAAAGAAAAGATTACCTCTTCACTTACTATTTGATCGGATTAATTACCTTCTTTCTGTGTTTTGGTCTGAAAAAGCTCGATATCGATACCGGGATGGGACTAGGACTATTTGCCATTTTCGGAATTATTCGATACAGAACTGATGCCATTGAGATTAAGGAAATGACCTACCTCTTTTTGGTAATTGGTATTAGTGTTGTAAACTCTTTGGCTTCTAAGCAAATTAGTGTGGCAGAGATGGCGGTAATTAACCTTTCTGTTGTAGCAATCACTTACGGTTTAGAATACGTTTGGTTGATCAAGCACGAAACGAGAAAAACAATCGTTTACGAGAAAATCGACTTAATTGTACCCGACAAGCACGAAGAAATGATGGCCGACCTCCAGGAAAGAACTGGACTTCAAATCAATCGTTTTGAAGTAGGGAAAATCAACTTCTTGGATGACACAGCCCAAGTGAGAATCTTCTATTATTCTGAAGACCAAAACTTCTCTGAATTTAGCGGCTAACGTAACTCATGAAAGCGATTCGTTGGCTCCTTCTGCCATTCAGTTGGCTTTACGGTGTTATTACTTTCTTACGTAATAAAGCCTTCGATTGGGGCATCTTGAAATCCTACACTATTTCTGGGAAATCCATTAATGTGGGAAACCTTTCCGTTGGTGGAACTGGAAAAACTCCTCACGTCGATTATCTGGTTCAATATTTCCTTTCAAAAAACACTCAACTATCTATCCTTAGTAGAGGTTATGGCAGAAAGACGAAAGGGCTTGTAGTTGCCAATGACCAATCCACCGCGAATGAAATTGGTGACGAACCACTTCAATATGTACAGCGCTACTCTGATAAAATTAAGGTTGTTCTTGCTGAGAAAAGGAAGCTGGGAGTTGATCACATCGCCCAAAATTTCCCGAAAAACGAGCTCATTATTTTAGATGATGCTTTTCAGCACAGAGCTGTTTCCGCTGGATTATCTATCCTGATTACGCCATTTAATGATCTTTTTTCGGATGATTTCATGCTTCCTACAGGAAATTTACGTGAATGGAAATCTGGTAGAAATCGTGCAGATTTAATCATTGTTAGTAAGTCGCCGCAGTCAATTTCAAGTGGGGAAAAATCGAGAATAATTAAAAAATTGAAATTCGATTCTGAAAAGATATTTTTCTCGTCCCTTGAATACAACGATTTAGTACCATTCTCCAATGAAACGAAAGACAAAAAAATTGATCAAGTCTTACTCGTTACAGGAATAGGGAATCCAGCTCCGCTCCATAACTTCTGGAAGAGCAAATGCTCGGTGGAGCTAATGGCTTTCCCAGATCATCA
>CAJQOB010000079.1 GCA_905479845.1 uncultured Flavobacteriales bacterium | reverse complement strand
TGGGTACACCTCAATTACTTCAAGCGCCTGTGTTCCAATTGAACCTGTTGATCCTAAAATCGCAATCCCTTTTTTCTGCATAGAGCAAAAATACACTTTAGAAAATGTTGTAACCAAAAAATCGCAGGTTTCTTATACTATTCGAACCAAAATTACTTAACATGAAATCACTTTTACTTTTACTCAGTCTTGCCCCAGTTTTTGCTTTTTCGCAAAAGTATAAAGACACTCAAGCAAAATATTACCTCAACAGATTGCAGCATTACGGAAGGGATGTTGAAACAGACGATTTTAGTCGCTTCGGGAGTGATTTAACCGCTGTGCAGTTAAAAGAAAAAGGGATTCGAATCGTAACAATTGAACGAGGAAAGAATGAAAAGAGTACGACAAGTGTTCGATATATATTGAACGATAAAGGTTTAATTGATAGGATTGAGCATCCAAAGGATACAATAAATTACCAGTACATTCAGGATACACTTGTTGGAATGGTGAAAATAACGGGGAAACAAGAAAAATTGTTCACCTATGAATACAAGGGCGGGTTACTTAAGAAAAGAGAAGTATATAAAAACGATCGCCTTTCTTCTAGGGTTTTGATGAGCTACACAGAAGATGAAAAAGTAGACTTTAGTCTATTGCAGAGTGGTAGAAAACTAAAACGATCGTATTCTATGGACTACGAGTACGAAAACGGAAAAATTCGTAGGCAACAATTCACGCGAAATGATAAAGTGATTCGAACGTGGGATTATAGTTGCGAGCCAAAAGGTCAGGCCGTTGACGAAAAAACAACATCCACTCTCTGTAAAGTTGTAGAAGAAAACAACGATGGGTCATATGTAAATCACATTCGAAAAGTAGAAAACGGGAAAGTGCTTTTGTATACACATTATTATACCAAGGACTCGGTAAACTATGCTTCCTCATGTGAACGGGAAACAGGAGAAAAGGTATGGTCAACAAAATTGGAAGACGACACCAGAACATCAATGAATTATGATAAGAATGGAAAGTTGAGAAGTAAATCAGTTGTTGTATATGGTGCGGATGATAGAGTTCTTGAGATGACTCATACTTTCGGAAAAAGACAGAAGCACGTGAGTTTAATGAAATACACGTACAATGAGAATGGATTACTTTCTTCAAAAACGTCCTTTTACAAAGGAAAAGAAAGCTATTTTCGGAAATATATCTACGGCTAGACTCGGCAGTTTTAATGGTTCATTCCGTATTTTTGCAGCATGAAGTATAGAATGCTGACAACTGAAGAAATGGAAATCTTCAATGAGGATTTCAAACACTTTGCAGTAGCCAACGGGGTTTCGAACGAAGAGTGGTTAGAAATGAACGAGTCTAACAAGGAAACGGCAACTAAGCTAGTGTGTTTATTTTCCGACACAGTTCTTCAAAAGGTCTACGAGAAACTCAAGTTTATAGAGCATAGATCAAAGTCTTCATGCTTGGTATTCAAACTAAACGAATCGGAAATTGACCTGATTTCTCTCAATGCTAAAACTGATAAAGTAGATTTATCAACGGCAGAATCAATTCATGAAGCGCTTGTAAACAATGCTTCGGAACTATCTATTTTCCAATCCAAAAAGAAGTATTCGAAGGTGCGTGAAGAAGAAATCCACGAAATGTTGTCTCAAGGGTGTGTGAATTCTAGCGAGGCGTTTTGGATGTTGTTGGAAAAGGTGATAAATTGAATCTCGAAAGATTGGGACGCCTCAATTATATGAAATTCAAGGTGGATCCTGTTCATTAGTTGAAATGAACAATTAATTTTCTGCAAACGTTTTTGATAATACGGCACGTATTACCTTATGAGTAATGCTTCCACTGAAACGATAAAAGGAAAGTGTAGTAGTCATTATCAACAATTAATCATAATCACGATGAATCATATTTCAATACTAATTTTTTGCGTATTTACGTTTTCGCTTTTCTCTCAAGATGTTTTGGTGGAAGACGCGAATAATCCAGAAGCGGAATTCCACGCAGCGATAAATCCAACGGACACTAATAATATAGTTTTAGCTACCCAAAATGATTTTGGAGGAACACCGACAATCACGATCTATTACACACTCGATTTTGGTAACACCTGGAGCATTAGCAATTACCACGGAACTCTATCAGGTTATAACATTTCTGGAGATGCCGTATTATCATATAATTCCTTAGGCGAAGTTTTTCTAGTGAACCTTGCCGCTAGTGACACTGAAGTAAATACGATTTTATCGAAATCGTCGGATGGTGGTGCTACGTGGTCCTTGGTTTCAACAGTAGAATCTGGGTTTACCGATAAGCCTTGGTTCGCAATTGATAGACACGCTACCTCTCCTCATCAAGGCAATATGTATGTTCCCTTGGTAACGAATGTTATCAGTTTATATACGCTTGATGACAACTATCAAGTGACGAATTCAATAGCTCTTGCCGATGGCGAACACCTTCCTAGTGTTGTAGTGAAGAAGGACGGGACCGTTTTCACTTCGAGCATTGAAATGGCTTCTCCGAATGTTCTTTACGTTCAAGAATATTCAAATGGAGGAACAACCTTGGTGCACTCAACACAAGTGGTCAGTTTCCCGGATTACTTGTTTAGCGCTCCAGATGTTTCTCTACGTTTTCAGCCAACTGCCTATTTAGCGATGGATAATTCTGGTGGTAGTTATGATGGGCGATTGTACCTAAGCTATACAGGGTCAGAAGCAATCAATCCTGATTACTTTAACATTTTTCTTATGTACTCTGATGATAACGGTTTGACATGGAGTACACCATCTGTAGTTCATAGTGATATTCAAAGTGAAGTGCAGCAGTTTTATTCCAGTATGTACGTGAACGATAATGGTGTTCTTATTTTGGATTGGTACGACAGAAAGAACTATACGAATACAAACAAGCTAACCGACTTTTTCATGGGTGTCTCTCATGATGGAGGAAGCAATTTCGCAGAAACGCAGCTAAACACCCTATCATCAGATTTTAACTATGTTATTCCTTCATCAGGTGATTTTGGTATTGGAGAATATCATCAATTGGTAGCGACTAATCACACCGCCGTGTCTTTTTGGTCCGATGGAAGAACAAATGATGAAGATTTGAATATTTACATGGCAAAAGTTAACATTAACGGCCCTTTAGCTGTGGAAGAATCGAGCTTGGTGACGAACAAAATTGGTATTTCTTCGTTGTACCCGAACCCCGCTTATGATGTCGTCTTTTCCGATATTGATCTTACAGAAGCGGCCAAGATTAAGTACGATGTAATCAATGCGTCAGGTCAAGTGATTACTAAAACGGACTGGGTTCAGTATTCAGCAGGGCAACATACATTGGAATTTAGGGTTGATGTACCGACAGGAGTATATTTTATCAATCTTGTAACAGACAGCGGGTACTTTAAAACGATGAAAATTGTCAAACCTTAAACAATGATCAAGTACATATTGCCATTTATTTTGGCTGTTTTGACAAGCTGTGCAAGTGTAGAACCTGTTGAAAGCAAAGAAAAAGTGTCTTCGATGGAGGACTACGCACTTTCTGAATATGGAGAAAAATATGCCATTTTGGAAAATAGCACAGGAAGTCACACGATAGTATTTAAGAAATACAAAGAGCTAAAGGATCTTTTTCCAACGGTTAAATTCTTCATTTACGAAGAGGAATCTAAATCGGTTATTTTCCAGGATGAATTGAATGCAGGGAGTGTTAAATGGTACTCAGATTTCAAAATAGTGGCCACATCTAGAAATGTGAAATCGGATGAAAATCAAGAAGCTCGGTCTGTATATTACTACGATGTTCTAGAACAAAAAAAGGTAGACGAGTAGAAAGATGCTTAAGCTGATGTATTAGGGTTAAGAAAAAGTATCTTTGCTGTGTGAAAGAAGAATTAGCAAAACGTTTTGGGGCACATCGAGTACAAGATGTTCCTACGAAAGAAGGTGAAATGCCGTTAATCATGCTTGATTTAGAGCTAAGAAGCCCAGTTTCGGTTTTAATGACCAATGGACTCAGCGACTACAGAATGCCCGTTCCTGAAAAAATGGCTGGACGAGAGCACAATGAGCTATTTTTCTGCCTTCCGAGCTATTGGGAATGGGAAGACATGGATAATCCAAGAACGAATTGGGTATTCAATTGGATTCAGCGTTTGGCCAAGTATGTTGTTGAAAAAGAAACATGGTTTGGGCACGGTCACACAATGCCTTGTGGGGCAAATATGGAGTCGTTGTCAGAAACGATGACGCAAAACCACCTCTTTCTATCTGATCCAATTTTATTGGAAATGGAATTGACACCCGTTAAATTTGAAGGGAAAGAGATCCACTTTTTGGGTATCATCCCGATCTTTTCAGATGAAATGGATTACAAACAAGGTAGAGGAACGTTTAAGTTCATGCAGAAATTACGCGGAAAAGGTGTTACAGAAGAACTCGATGATTTCCGAGCAACAGTTCTAAAAAGAAACTGGAAATTACGCCGTTAAGGTTGATTTTAGAATTCCTTTCTTAATCAAAACTTCAGCTATTTGAACCGTGTTTGTTGCTGCGCCTTTTCGTAGATTATCTGAAACAACCCACATGTTCAAGGTATTCGCTTGAGATTCATCTCGTCGGATTCGCCCTACAAAAACATCATCCTTCCCATGAGCGTACATTGGCATTGGATAGGTGTTTGTTGTTGGATCATCTTTCAAAGTTATTCCTTCTTGATTGTGAAGAAGAGAACGAACAGTCGCGAGGTCGAAATCATTTTCGAATTCAACATTCACTGCTTCTGAGTGACCTCCCGAAACTGGAACGCGAACCGCAGTCGCTGTAACGTTGATGTTTGGATCCAAAATTTTCTTTGATTCCTTCGTCAATTTCATTTCTTCCTTCGTGTATCCATTTTCCATAAATACATCACAGTGTGGAAGACAGTTTTTGTCAATTGGATAAGGGTAAGCCATATCTCCTTCGACACCATTTCGCTCGTTTTCCATCTGACGTGTCGCTGAAACACCGCTTCCAGAAATCGACTGATAAGTAGAAATTACCACACGTTTTGCCGAGTACTTTTCGTGCAAAGGCTTCAACGCAAGAACTAATTGAATAGTACTACAGTTCGGGTTGGCAATGATTTTATCTTCACTTGTCAATAAGTCTCCGTTAATTTCAGGAACAATCAATTTGTGGTCAGGGTGCATACGCCATGCAGAACTGTTGTCAACAACAGTTGTTCCAACAGCCGCAAACTTTGGAGCCCACTCCAGTGAAGTGTCACCTCCAGCAGAAAATAAAGCCAAATCTGGTTGCATTGAAACGGCTGTTTCTAAACCAACAACTGGGTATTCAGAACCATTGTATGAAATCAATTTTCCTACAGATCGTTCCGAAGCGACAGGAATCAATTCCGTAACTGGAAAATTTCTCTCCTTTAAAACTTCAAGCATAATGTTTCCAACCATTCCTGTTGCACCAACTACCGCTACTTTCATAATTCCTTCAGATTAACTATAATTCATGACCCGTCAATAGACGGATCAGCTTGTATCCAGTACAAAATTAGTATATTTACTCTCACACAATATCAACTATGCGACACTTTTTATTTGGTGTGTTTATTTTAACGCAACTTGTCTGCTTCGGACAAATTTCTGACGATTTTTCAGATTTAGATTTTACAAGTAATCCTACTTGGGCAGGTTCCAATGCAGACTATATCGTAAACGGATCAGAACAGTTACAACTGAACAGTGCCGCTGCGGGAACTTCCTACTTGAGTTTGACGCACAACTTTTCAGACCTGAACAACAAAGAGTGGCAGTTTTGGACACGACAAGCGTTTTCGCCTTCAGCGAATAACTTCGGACGAATTTACCTTACTTCGGACAATGCCGACTTAACAACTGATCCGAATGGATTTTACCTTCAGTTGGGAGAGTCCTTATCAAATGATGCAGTACGATTATTTAAGTGCGACGGAGGAACTCATACTGAATTGGCTGCTGGACCATTGGGACAAATTTCAACAAGCTTCATTATTTCCATTCGTGTAGTTCGCGACAATTTAGGCGGTTGGTCTTTGTACGTTGACCCAGCTGGAGGTACAAATTTTGGACTAGTAGGATCGGCAACAGATGCCGCTAATTTGCTTGGTACGCATTCCGGAGTATTAAACGTATATACTTCTGGAAACGTGGATAATTTCTATTATGATGACGTGTACATCGGGGATGAAATTGTTGATGTGACACCGCCAGTTCTTGTTAGTGCTACAGCTATTAATGCAAACCTAGTTGATCTTCTGTTTGATGAAGCACTTGATCAAGCTTCTGCGGAGACAATTGGAAACTATGTTTTCAACCCAACACTGGCTGTATCCAGCATCACTTTGGATGGTACGAACCCAGCTTTGGTTCACATTGTACCTTCTGCATCTTTGGCGAATGGTCAAAATTATGATGTTACGACAACTGGAATTGCAGACGTGGCGCTAAAC